>NZ_JBTNDR010000019.1:0-70385 GCF_054510895.1 Arthrobacter sp. HLT1-20
GACAGTTTCAGCCGCGGCAGCATGGATCAGCTCCCGAGAGACGCTTGGTGCGATTGAATTGGTCGCGGACCAACCATGGGCGACCTTCACCTGAACTGTCCTGGTGCCGGGCATAACAGATTCCACGAGCTCGCAGATAATGTCATCACCGGTGACAAGTCCTACGGGAACGCCTAGCGAGGCGGCATACAACGCATTGACCTCTGCTTCCGAGACCGGACGCCCGCCGAGACGAACCTCCGTGAAGTGGCTCGAAAAAGTGTGGGCCAGAACGCCAGGGGCGCCGGCCGGCGCGTGGTAGCCCACGAAGAGTGCAACGTCGCAATCTGCTGTGAGCCCTTCAGCCATGCATTGGGCTTTGGGTGAGCCGAAGACCAAACGTGCGCGCGCGTCCAACTGCTCATGAATGAGGTTGTCCATGGTGCCGTGTGAGTCGTTGACGACGACGGTCGTGGCGCCGCCGTCAAACGCTCCCTCAATAGCGGCATTGGCCTCTGCGGTCATGAGTTCCTGGGCGCGCGGATAGCCGAAGCCGCCACGCACCACCTGATCCAACGTGGCGATCCCGGCGATGCCTTCCATGTCAACGGAGATATAGACTTTCATTTCTCATCAAACCTCTCTGATTGGCTCTCACGAAGGTAGTCGACCGCAACTCTGGCAACGACCCCAATATCAGGTGAGTTGGTCCTCGACCTGTGTGTTTCGGGCATTGAGTCAGGACTCTAGTCGTCCCACACTTGCGGATCACAATCCAACCGCGCTTTTCGTGGAATAGGCGGTAGGGAATCACTGACCTGGCCTCGATCGATCGTTTGAGGGACTACCAATCTTCGCTACGAACTTTCGAACTTCCAGTCTTTCAGCCCGTAGCAGGTGCCCCACCTCAGCCCACAACCAAATTTCTTGCTATGGAGACGTCAACTTGGCGCCGTTGGCGATTCCGACAATCATCAGGATCAAAGCGAGGACGCCGGCAATAAGGCCAAGAATAGCTAGGACTATGCCGATGAGGGCAAAAATGGTCCCCTTTGGCTCCTTCTGCTGGCCCTTCAAGCTTAAGACGAGTCCGGCAATGGAGAACACAAGTCCGAGCACGGGGACGAGTCCGGTCAGGAAGCCGAGTGCTCCACCGACGAGACCTAGGATGCTGAGGATCGGGCTCCTGGTAGGAACTTCGGGTTTGGTTGAAGCGGGGATAGTCAATTTGACAGGTCTCCTAGATAGTTTTGGGACGAATGATAGTTGCAGGGGGCAACCTACTGGGATCCGGGAAAGCGATGAGGACTAGGCCTTAGGGGGACCGCTCCGCGACGTGCAGCTGGTTGCAGTAATCCAAGGTGCGATGGACCTCGTCAACACCGGAGAGTTCGATCATGTGGTCGACGCTCTGGACGTAGTTGTTCAGCCCTAGGCTCAACAGGTCCACATTGCCTGTTCGTTCGCCGTTGCCGAACAGGAAGCCGTGGATCCTGCCCGTGCCGGCTAGGTAGCCCAGTTCCGCGGCCACATCACCAGTACTGCGGGCATAGTGCGGGTGGGGCGATAAGGTGGTGCTTTCCCGCGGGTGCAGGTGGGGTTGGTGGTCGTGAACACATCGGCGACGGAGTTTCAGACCCGGCCGGCGCCGTCCAGCTCCGTCTCGGTGAAGAATTCCCTGGAATACTCGTAGGTGATATGAGTGTCGATAAGGGTCTCCTCGTTCTTCTTGCACAGCCACACGCCCTGCAGGGTGATGTCGAAGGTGCCGTCCTCGTTCAAGTTGAAGACTGCCCGGCGGTGCAGTGCCGACGTCGAGTTGTACAGTTGGACGATCGCCTGCAGGGAGTCGACTGGGGACTCGTAGGTCCGCTCGATCACGAGTCGACAGGGGAAACCTGCAGGAGAATCCTATTCTTCTATACGGATATGGTTGGAGAGCCGAAAAACGGATGACATGACTCAGGCAGCCTGAAATGCGGAGCCGGAAGACAGCTGGATGATTCATCGGCTTTCCGAGATGCTTTCTTTATCTTTCAACAAAGCAAATTCGTCTCTATTGTGCAGTTCCGCGGCAGCCATGTATCCGCTCAAGAGAGCATAAGCAACATCCCGAACGTGCGTATTATCGGGCGCAAATGTTGTGGAATGCAACTGCTCAGATTCTCCTTTTGTTCCAACAAACATCATCAGCGATGGAACTTTTTCGCAGTAATAGGAAAAATCGTCTGATCCTGCCGAACGGAGTGTGGTGTTCGCTGTCAAGCCCAACGACTGCAAATGAGGAATGGTCGAGTTCGCTATACGACTATCGTTTTCCAAAACGGGTTCACCCTGCACCACAACAATCTGTCCGTTACAGCCGTGAGCCGCAGCGACCATTTCCACAACATGCACTAGGCTGCAAAGGACATTCTGGCGCACCGTTGTCGCCATGGCTCTCACGGTCCCACGAGCTGTTGCTGATCCCGGGATGACGTTGGGGGCCGAGCCGGCACTGATGGCTGCAATGCTTATCACTGCGGATTCCATCGGGTCTACAGTCCTGCTGATGATGCTTTGGACCGCAATTACTACGTGTGCCAATGCGACTACCGGGTCAACTGTCAGGTGGGGATAGGCTGCATGTCCCCCTCGTCCGTCAATCGTGATCGTAAACTCGTCAGATGAAGCGTTGACGGAACCAGACGTGCAAGCCACGGTTCCCTTTGGTAGAAGCGGTTGAATATGGGCTCCAATGGTAGCCGTGACTGCTTCTATGGCCATCCGATCTCCCCCGCAAATGTCTTTTCCGCCGGAGGGGTATGTTTCCTCCCTGGGCTGAAGCACCAGCAACAGCGGGAACGCACCAGGCGTGGCGTGCACGGCTCTCGAGAGTGCGACTGCTGCTGCCAAATGGATGTCATGTCCGCATGCGTGCATTACCCCCGGGTTTTGCGACGTCCACTCCAGTCCAGTCGCTTCTGTCGCAGGCAAGGCGTCCAGTTCAGCGCGTACGGCTACAGCCGACCCAGGACCACCAAGCCGGACCAGTGCTCCTGTTTCAGCGACTGGCACCACCGCCGTGGGGTCGGGCAATGCGTCGAGAACCATTTGAAGGGTCGGGCCCTCGAATCCTGACAGATCCGGAAAGCTGTGGAGTCTCCTGCGGAGGTTGTAGGCGCCTGGCAATTCCTGATCCAAACGCTTCTTGAGCTCGTCCAAATGTGTTTGCATCAGCGTGGCCCATGGAGTTTATAGACTCTGTTTGCGTTGTCGCTGGCAATCATGTGAACTACACGCACGGCGTCACTCTCCGACCAGTCCCCGGAGTCCACCCATCGCTGCAACACGCTAGTCATGCCCTGCCGCCATAGCGCAGCGCCGAGGAAATGAAGCTCTGCAGGCCCCCAGGCGTCCGATGAAAACAAGATCTTGGAGAAAGGCGCCAGCTCCAGTGATTCGGCAATAAGGGCCGTTGACTGCACGCCGGTGTAGTTTATTCCAAGACCGATATCGAAGTACACATGCGGAAAAACCTGGGCCAAATAGCCGGCTTGCCGGTGAAAGGGGTAACAATGCAGCAACATCACGTCAACATCATAGGGTTCAACTAGCTTAATCCAGGGGGTAAGTAGCAGCGGATCGCATCGGTCCAACCGAAGATCCGGATCCCCGTATCCGGTGTGAAGCTGGATCGGCAGGCCACGATCTACTCCTGCCCAGAGAACAAATCGCAGTAGGACCGGATCATTGACCTTCGGTGCGGCTCCATCAGCCACACTGTGCAGCCATGACTCTGTCGCCGCTACGACTTCGGCCGGGGAAGGACGGCTCGGGTCGAAATTGAATCCATGCCTGTAGGCGATGATGCTCTTCACACCTACAGCGTGCGCCGTCACGCGCGACAGCTCCTCGACGTAGGCGTCAGGAAATTCATGCGCGCTCACTCCGGAAGCAACCAGCGATTCAGCCACAGTTTCTAGACGGACCACTTCATTCACAGGTCGTGCGGAGGCCAAGCTCATTTTTTGTGGATCTAGGATCTCATCTCCGCGGTATCCGGTCTCGACTAAGAAATGCCCTATTCCTGAGCTAGTTAGAAGGCGTCGATTAACTTCCGCAGCACCCAACTCCAACCGAGCGCGCATGTAGTCCGCGGCGCTGGTATGTTCAGCAAGGCCCAAGATGGGCGCGCACCATCGTCGAATTGCGAAGCCCACCTGCGTATCAAACTGCGACATCCACACAGGGATGGGACGATCAGACTCAGTAATAAGCGTCTCGAACTCCGCTTGGGAGACGTCTGCTTCGAAGGCGCCGTGGACGTGATGATCTACCAACAAGGCTTCCCTGATGGCGCGCCCAAGCCTCGTTTCGGGCTTAGTAGACACTGGCAACTTTTTGCACCCTTTCGGCGTCTGTGAGCGAGGAGAGAAGCTCCATTTCGTGCCGTTTCACGGCGAGGTGAGTGGTCAATAGGTCCGGATCGAACCAGGACGAGACGACTTGGTCGGCCTCCATAGCTACAAGTGCGTCCTCCAAGGAACTCGGGAGCTCAGGAACGTCTCGTAGTTCGGCTTCTGTGCAGTCTTCGCTGAATACTTGCGGCAGGGGATAACCATCGCCTCCACTAATTCCTGCGAGGCCGGCGCGAACCAGCACAGCCAGAGTTAGCCATGGATTTGCTGTTGCGTCCGCGGCGCGATAC
This sequence comes from Arthrobacter sp. HLT1-20, assembly GCF_054510895.1. Lineage (NCBI taxonomy): Bacteria > Bacillati > Actinomycetota > Actinomycetes > Micrococcales > Micrococcaceae > Arthrobacter > Arthrobacter sp. HLT1-20. The sequence continues at coordinate 4,670 of NZ_JBTNDR010000019.1, forward strand.
TCGAGATTGAATTGATGCTCTGGTGAGGAACCGCCCATCGAACTGGTTGGACATATGCGAAGGAGTGCTTCCCTGTTGCGTTCGGCGAGAAAAATACCTCCGACGCTCCAGTTGTGGGGAGCCAGTCGAAGAAATGACGTGGGGCTCGGCGCGGTCCACGCCGTGAGAGCGCGTGCGTGGCGCAGAATCCCACTGCTGAACCGTGCGCCGATTTCGGCGAGTCTCCCAGGTTTGGATTCGTCGAAGAGCACTGGTCGTCCCTGCTCGTCGATGAGACTGATGTGAACATGGACACCCGTTCCGGTTCCGTCCGGCTCTTGCAGAGGGGCAAAGGAAGCCTCAAGCCCCCGACGAAGTGCTAGGTCACGTACTAGTTCACGAAGTAGAACCGCACGATCTGCAGCCACGAGAGCGTCGCTCGGCTCGACCGTGATTTCGAATTGATCCCGCCCGTATTCAGGAAGCCAGTTCTCAGGTGCTAGTCCGCAACTATTTAGGAGACGGATTAGGTCAGTGCCGAAGGGCTCAGCATCGCGGTGGCGGCGCATTGAGAACGATGCGGAATCGGGGAGTCCTCTGAGCACGAATTCGTGCTCAAAACTAGCCACAACACGTAGTCCCGTTGCTTCAGTGAAGTCAACCAGCGCCTTGCGCAGAAAGGTACGTGGACAACATACCCAGTCACTTCCGTCAGGGTTAGTCTGATCAGCAAGAAAGAGCGTCATGCCGGGCGTGTTGCCGTCAGGAAGAACGGTAACTTCGGTGAACTTGTCTGGTTTCAACCGCAGATCTCCGGTTGAACCGAAGGCGCTCTTCGGAGCGATTTCATTGAAAGCCGTCAGACCAAGGTTCGCGGGAACCCAACCTAAGCCGGATCTCAGGACAGTCTCATAGGATTCGGAGGGGGCACCCCTACCTCGCACCTGTCCCGACAGGTCACAGGTTGCAACAAATATCTCTGGGTGTGTCATGACAGCCTTCCGTCGTTGGAACTCAAGATTTCGACAGTTGATGAGTCAGGCATGATGCTCCAAGCCAGAACGGATACAACTAGTTCAAGTAAATTTCATTACAACCAATTAGTCAATGAGGAAATTGTAATATTTAATCCCAAGTTTCGTCTATGCGGGCATAGGGTTGCCAGTCGGACGACCGTCAAGTTGGCACGTTCTTACGAGAAACGCCTTCATCGCAACGGATTGAGAGAAACCCGGCTCTGACATTTCGCTTTTCTGCCCCGTCCGTGGCCATCCGCTTGCTCCTGTCCGGATTGTCCCCATTCCGAAATGCTCAAAAGCCGACCGAACGTTGGGCTGCACACCTCTCTGTTGTCAAAATAGTTTGGTGCGGCGTTGCTGCCGCCGATGAAGACGCCGATCCTGACCTTGCCTAGACCGAGGGAGGTCGTTGCGATCCAGTCCGGGCGCCATTGGCGGTTGCGGTCTTCATGGCGGTGAAGCGCGTGGGGACGGGTTGGCAATTCGTGCAGCAGTGCCTGCAGTTCCTCGGCCCCGCCGTCGACCTTCTCCTCGTTCATGCCAGAAAACTTGATCTTGGCACGGATCTGGCGCATGTACGTGGTGGTGTTGGATACGTCCAGGATAAGAATCAGTGCCGCCCGCTGGGGTCCGTGCTCAGGATGTTCTCGCTCCAGGTGTCGCGATGCAGTCAACGGCCCCAGAGGTAGAAGTTGGCAGCAGGCGCATTCGAAGCTACTCCGCGTTGTCTCCCGACTGCAGCGCTTCGATTTCGATGAGACGACTGCGTGCGCTAGATCCTATTTGGTCGGCCACAGCTGCGATTAACATTTCAACCACTGCCATTGCCGGTACGAACGAGTCGAAGGGGCTTGGTGCTTCAACTCTCGCAGGGATGACCACCTCGGCGACGTCGGCCGCCGGCGACATCCATGGGTCCGTGACCAGGACTACGTGCGATCCCTTTGCGTTTGCCCTATTTGCGAATTCAATGACTGAGCGATCGTAGCGTCGAAAGTCAAAGATCACCAGAACGTCTCGACGGCCGAGATCCAGAAGGGCAGACATTCTCTCGTGACCGCCATGAGGAACCAACTGGACATCCGGCCGCATTAACACTAAATGCGTACCCAAGTAGGAGGCCAGTACACGACTGAACCGCCCTCCCATGAGGTGGACGCGTAGCCGCTTGTCTGCGAGAAGACCCACTGCCCGCTCTAGTTCAGCTTCAGGAAGTGCGTCAAATGTATTGGCCAGTCCATCCAAGAATACAGATGCCGACTCCGACCGGGTGCGTCCGCCATCCGCCGTTGAATCGTTGTCACTAAGGCGCCGCAGGGGGGATCCCATTTCCTCATGAACCTCCCTAATCAAAGCTTTCTGGAAGGCCGCATAGCCCGCGAAGCCCAGGGCAGACGCGAAACGCAACACCGTCGGCGCACTGACGCCTGCTCGCAGGGCGAGCTCGGCCACCGTCTCCAGTCCGGCAGCGGGGTACGCGGCAAGGAGAGCCCTGGCGACCTTGGTTTCGCTCGGGCTGAATTTACCCAATTGGGAGCGAGTGCGCTCGGCCACGGTTGCGCTCAATGGACCCGATGTGGGCGCTGTGTAGACAGCATCCTCGCGGCTTGGTATCTTGTGCGTCAACTGATCCTCCACTCGTAGCCTGCATTGCCAATTCCCGTCGCACGGCGGCACTGGGCAGGTTGGCGTACACGGGATGTAATAGATTTTACATCTGGCTTTGATCTGACGAGGCAGTTCTTCGATATTGCAGGAGCGATCCTTAACCGAGTCGATGACGCAACGGCGCTCCAACGCGGCCTCAGCTCAACTCAATATCCGCTATCGGTAGTTTACTATCAGATATCTAGCCGCAGTCCATCAATCAGGGAAGCCAATGCCGGCCCCAGCCCAGAGGAAGCCAAGAACAAGGAACAGTAGTTGGAAACAAACAGCTGTGGGCGACCACTCCATGCGGACGCGGCCACTTGCGCATTACGTCAACACGGACCAAGTTATTTCGTGGTGTGGTGGTCAGATGACTAGCGGTGGCACCACTTTTTTGGGCTGGATGCATCCCGCTCCGAGGTGCAGGTAACCTTGTCCATCCGGAGTGATAGTGAGACAAGTGCCGCAGGGGAATGTTACATAGGGCTTATCCAGATGCTCCCTGCGCAGTGTAAAAGGCGTCTCAGCCCACTGCAGCCTGGCTCTGACTCGATGGCCTTGCGAAGGGTTGGCGATCGTACCGCTTTACAGTCTGCGACGGTCGCCGGGGGCCGGGAGCAAGGCGGCACTTCGTTGGCAAATAGCAAAATGAATCCGCAACTTCAGAAAACTTCAGATGCCGAAACCCACTCGCAGCCGGAGGCCAGCGTCTCTAACAGAAAAGTAGGCCAACCGCGATTCAAGTCGAAGAACCCTTATGAGCGATTTGGCCGGACACGTAAACATCGATCCCGCATATCTGCTGTTGCGGAGGACCACGACACCCCGAACTGTAGTTGGCAGCTCGAGGTTGTGAAGGTGTCGCGAGCGGCAAGGTGAAGCCATATACGGCACAACTGCGGGGAGGCTTTTAGCCCGAGACCCTATGAGTCATCAGCGGGGTCCTCGATCGCGATGGTGCGTTGAATCCGTGGAGGCGGCTCCCGAACGAGGAGATAGTCCCTAAGTGCCGCCATCAGTTCCGTGACGCGGTCAAAATCCACCGAATAGCGTGGTGCTCGGCCGTGCCGGCGGCCAGGTGGGACATCCACCACGATGACACCGGACTTTTCGAGCAAGATGAGATGCTGCGCAACGGTCGCCTCGCTGGGACTAACTGCTTCAACAATGTCCCCACGCCGCACGGGGCCATTTTCATATAGGTACCGAATGATTTCATTCCGTCCCCGATTGCCGATAATCCCCATTGCGGCTTCCAAATCGGCCGTCCAAGCCGGGCCTTCTGGGTGCACGATCTTTGGCATGGCTCTATTCTCCTTCCATTTTCCGAAAACCTACATAGGCTGGCTTTTCAGTAGAAATCGAGTGTTGGCTCGAATCGCCTATTTGGTTTGGGATCGCCCAAACGCCTGAAGCACCTCAGTATGGTCCGGTGCCTCGTGAGTCTTCTGGACGTAATGCTTGCTGGTGATCTTCTCGCTTGAATGGCCGAGCTATGCGGTTGTAGCGGCCATACCCTGGGTGTTGGCCAGGATTGTTCCGACGGACTTGCGGAACATATGCGGCGTCACCCATTCAAAACCGATCGCTGTCCGAGCCTCGCGCCATTGCTTCCGGAAGCCGTTGGGATCACGAATCGTGCCCACACTCGAAGCGAAGACAAGTCCCAGATCATTCGTTCGGGCCGTGTCGGTCCGCCGTCGGCGCAGCATCTCCACAGCAAAGACTGGCAGGAAGTACCGCTGTCTGGAATTGGCGCTCTTGGGGTGGTCTTGAATGATCGGCCCGTTCTTCCCGCGGAGATTGATGATGGTGCCGTTGATGGTCACCGTTGGCTTGGCGGCATCGAGGTCGACGTCTAACCAACGGATCGCCAGTGCTTCGCCTATGCGGACACCAGTTGGCCAGCATGATGTCCACAACGTCAAGGACGTCCTTTTCGTGGAGTCCGTTGGGGCGCCCGGTGGGCTGCTGCCAAGCGTAGACGTCTTTGCGGAGTTGGACGGCTTCATCCAGGGTCAGGGCTCGAACCTCCTTGGTGGCGACGGGGATCCGGGCCACTTCCCTGAGTGGATTCGCACTGAGGGCACCGTGGCGGGTGGCTAGGCTCAACATGCCGGACAGGATGGTCTTGCACATCTTGGCTGTCGAATTGCCGTTTTTGGTGCGAACGGTCTTGAGGAATCTGTCCAGCGAATTGACAGTGGCCTCCCTGATGGTGAGGTCACCCACGCCCGGCAGGATGTAGGTGTTGATGATTTCGCGGTACCTTCTGCTGGCATTGGCGGCGCGGTCTAGGCCTTCAAATTCCATCTACCAAATCTTGGAAAGCTCTCTCAATTGCATGTCAGGGCTGATTTCCTCCTCATTCACGGGCACGAGAAGGGTGAGCTTGTGGATGAGCGCGGCTTCTGCTTTCGGGCCGGAGACGCCTTGGGCTTCGTAGAGGCGCATTTTGCCGTCAAAGGAGCGGAACCTGGCACGTGCACGCCAGATTCTAGGTTGCAGCTGGGTCCGAGATATTTGTCCCCAGGTCCCCAACTGTGTCCGTTTTCTAGGCAAAGTGGCCCTCCGTGGAGGCGATCCAGTCATTGAAGTCTGTGCGGCTGATGCGCAGGTGCCTGCCGATCCGGTGGGCCTTCGGGCCGAGGTGCTTGACGCGCCACTGGTAGAATGTCTGTTCCGGAATCTGCAGTTCCCTGCAGAGTGGCTCCGCCGCAAGCTTTTGATGCTGGGTGTGCAGCCAGACTCCCAGAGTACGCTCGAATGCGGTCTCGTAGTTTCCGTATCGCGGCAGCTGGCCGGTGCTTGCAAAGTACTCTTGGAGCTGGCCGAACCGTGTGTACTAATGCCGATCGACGTTCACTTGAAGGGTAGTCGAATTCCAGTCAGTGAGGCCGCTGCGGAGGACTATTTTGGGTGTTGACATGTCTCCTCGGTTGAAGGCGAGTCGTTGCCCACTCATCCAGCTGTGGAGGGATTTCTCGGCCGGGTCTCCGTCGGGGGTTGGGAATCGGCAGTAAGCGGTGAAAAAATCTTCGGCTTCCTTGAGCCGCCTGCGCCATTCGCTGGTGGGATGATCGGGGTCCCTGGCGACAAGGGCTGCTTCATGATTGGCGCGCAGCCCAGGTTGGTGGTGTTCGCGGACCTGGAGGTGCCGGTGAACCGGGTTGCGTTTCCGCTGACACCGATCGGCTATTTCACGCACAGCCAGACCGGACTCGTACATCATGCCCGATTCAGGATGCCACGACACTTTCCAACCCGCCATGCCGGAAATACTAGCTGATCGACTACATGAAGCAACAGACATACCGAAAGCCTGTGGATAACGCGGTCGGACTAGTTGCCGCGCCAGTCCTGCGGCCCGACCAGCTCGATCTGAGCTGCAGGAACTACTCAACCAAGGCCCCTTGCGGCTCGTACCATTCAACGAGTGTGAACAAGCGCGTGTATCCGGCCGCACGGCGGTAAAGGTTGCCAAGCTTGAATAGTGGTGCCCTCCTAGCGGGCGAAGCTGCAAGGTCTGCCATTGCTGCAATCAGGACGACGGTCCTCGGCAGCGATGATCTCCTGCCGGCCAGGGACTTGCGATCTCGAAGCGGAGATGTAGTGGTTGTTCCGCTGACATGGCTACCCATGATTTAGTCGCTCGGCTCATACCAACCGCTGGGGCAGCGATCCGTTGCACCCGACAATTGCCGTGATTCAGGCCAGAACAGGGTCTAGGGCAGCCATAAGATGACCATGCCGCACTGAAAAAGATGACCGGAAACTCAAGAAAATTTTGCTGAAAAAGATGAGTAAAAGATGACTTGTGCATTTTTTGGCCATAATTGGCTCTGACCTGCGGAACATAACCGCAGGTCAGAGCCACTTTTTGGTGCCCCGGGCGGGAATTGAACCCACGACCAAGAGATTACATGGACGCAGATTCAGAGGGTGCGGGCAAAGTTGTCCCCCTCTGGGGCAAGCGCACGGATGAGCCGGCGTTTGAGGACCATGAATGGGCGGCGACAGCAGCATGAGCGAGATGCACGCGCTACGCATCACCGAGGCGAACCACATTGACGATGCCTTCTGGCACCTTGGCATCCGGGAACACCCGCGAATGCTCCGCATCCTTTTTGAGTTCAACTCAATCAAGAGCGTGACGCCAGCCGTGGACAGCGAGTGTGACTACATCCTCGACCGGCTCGAAGGTGACGAATGGGTTGACGAAAAGTTCATCAGCAAAGAAACCGCCGCTGAACTCCTCGTCCTAACCATCGACGAAGCTCGCGCCGAAGCCAAAGCAGAGAACGCGGCAATGATTGCCCGACTCACCAAAGGAGCAGTATGAGCCCCGCCTTCTCGATGACCTTGCCTGTCAATGAATTTTTGGGCTGGCGAACCGCCGTCAAGGAAGCGCCGGAGACAGCGCCTGCCCGGCGAGCGCGGCTCGTCAAACGGCGGGTGCAGCACATCAGCCACGTTCGTACCGATTATGTGGGGCCTACAGGTGTGATCAAATCCGTGAGTGCTGCGGGGTTCCGTGTGCGCTGGGATCATTCTGGGGCTACTGAGTTGTGCCATCCGGAAGATGTGGTGTTTATCTGACCCACCTGTTTTAACTCATAAACCCGGCCAGTGCTCTAACACTGTCCGGGTGAGGCAATCAGCCATGCGAAGCGCCTGATTGCGTGTCCAGTCTATCTGGCGACGCCATTCTTTGCCATACCCATGTCTGCTTGCCTCCTCGACATATGCTTCGAGGCGGTACGGCTACCCCGCCTGGTCCCTGTGACCACTCAACACGCTAAGCCTGCACTTGGGGCTGCTTACTGGGTCAGAGCCAGCTCTTCATCGAGCGTACGGGCAGGGGTGATAAAGCGTGCAGTAAAGACGTGAATGCGAAGAAGTGCCAAGTCCGACCGTCAACGCCTTTCTAAGGGGCTGAGACCAGATCCGTACGCATGCCGCCACTGCCGGAGAGTAATGACCCTGGTGCTGATACGACACGACCGATGACCGACGCGACCGACGCGGTGGACACCAGTTGTGACTTCAGTTCTGCTCCGCCCCGCTCCACAACACACCTGTGTTCTGGAGCGGGGCGGAGCAGGCTGAAGTCTCTCCTCCCAACTCCCTCTACTCCCTCTGCGGTGGCAGCAAAACAAGAACAAAAAAGAGCTTGAAAAACAGTGACCATCACGGACACTGAGCCCTCACCAAGAGAGGGCAAAAACTTTCAGATCATCATTAAACAAAGAGCTTGGTTTTTGGCTATTAATTTACCAACTAACCAGAGAAACACTAAGCATGGGGGCAACGATGGACACAGAACAGGTGCTGGCCTACTGGGCGGCATGCATGAAGGTAGAAGATCTTACAGAGCGCAGCATCCAGGAGCGCATGATCTTCTTCCGCCGGCTGGCCCGTGAGCTGGGAGACTTCAAGACCATCACCAGGGCCGAGCTCATCCACTGGATTGCAGGCAAGGACTGGGCCAACGCTACCCGTGTCAACTACAGGTCCACGCTGCACATCTTCTTCACCTGGTACCAAGACGAAAACTTCCGTCTGGACAACCCCGCAGCCCGGCTCCCCAAGGTCAAGCACCGCAAAGCCGATCCGAACCCCTTCACCGTGGACGAGATCAATGACCTACTAGCCTCAGGGATCTACGCCAAGACCCGGGCCATGGTCGCCCTGCACTACTACCTCGGCCTCCGCGTCGCAGAGATCTCCCGCGTCCACGGCCACGACATCGACTGGAAATACCGGACACTGACAACCATCGGCAAAGGAGTCAAGAAAGTCGTCATGCCAGTCCCCGAGGCAGCCTGGCCCATCTTCGACACCATGCCTAGGGCTGGCTACTGGTTTCCTAACCGAGCCACCAACAGGCTCTTCGAAGCGGGGGAGGGGCACGTCCTCAGCGGGTCCGTGTCCACGCTGCTCTGCGACGCCATCAAGAGGGCCGGCCTCAAGCACCGGGCCCACGACCTCCGGGCAGCAACGGCCACCGAACTCAACCGGGCCAACGTCTCCGCCTTCGCCATCCAAAAAGGAATGCGCCACACGCAAATGGACACCACCAATCGCTACCTCGTCGTTGACCTTGACCAGGTCAGGACAGGACTCAACCAGTTGCCGGCAGTGAGGATGCCAGAACGCAGCGGCCGCAAACGCGCCGCCTGACCAGGACACGCAAAAGGGCGGGGCCAGCGATATGCTGGCCCCGCCCTTTTTGTGTAGTGCCCCAGGAGGGATTCGAACCCCCGACTGTCGGATTAGAAGGCCGCTACTCTATCCCCTGAGTTACTGGGGCAAGCACCGCGAACAAGCTTAGCAGGACGCGAGCAGGTCCCAAGGTCCTGACCTGCCCATCCTGCTCCGATAGATAGACTTGCCATTCATTCAAGACACTGGAGAACGATGAAGAAAATACTTACCGGCGTTGCTCTGGCGCTTGTCCTAACCAGCTGTTCAGCGGGGAGCCCGAGCTCAGAGTCTGTCGGCATGGACGCTTGCGATGCATTTGCCCACTACGTGGCCAAGGCAGGTAGCGTGGAAACAATGGACCGCAAGACCACCGTCCAGCAAGTCAACCTTGAACTGGCCCAGCACGAAGGGGTGGCGGCGGACGATCTTCTGACGGAAGGTGCCAGCATTCTCGCAAGGTCCGTGGATGCTCCCGCATCTCAGTGGGTCCTAGCAGCAGATACCTTCGCTTCCCGGTGCACAGATGCAGGCTGGGCCGCCAAGAAATAAAGGACATCAACCCGTAAAGCCCCCACCCATGAGGGTGGGGGCTTTCTTTATGCTCGGTGGTCAGGGCCTTCGTCGTCCGGCTGTCCGCGCTGCTCCAGGATGGTTGCCCACCACCGCATGATCGTGGTGTAGGCGAGCTGTTGGGCGCCGTAGACCATCAGGATGGTGGTGATGACATCCGCGCCCCGGGTAATGCTGCCCGTTGCGAAGAGGTAGAGCAGGGCGAGGATGACGGAGACCAGGATCGGCGCCCCGACCTTGGCGATCTTCGACCACGTGTCGCTCTTTGCCCAGGCGATCGCGACCGGGGACACCACTGTCAGCAGTGCCAGGATGATCGTGTCGAGCTGCTCCACTATGCGCCACCGCCAAGCAGCTTGACCAGCTCGTCCCGCACCTCGGCAGCGATGCCGGCCGCGTCGATCTGGGCGGCGAGGTCAGCAGGCGCAGCGGACTTCAGTAGGATCTTCGCCTCGGCAGTGTTCCAGTAGGTCTTCCGCAGATTGCCCACCACCTCGTCGAGCTTTTCGTTCATGCCCTTGTCAAAGCCTGCCTCGACAGTCGCCAAAGCAACCAGCTTGCGTACATTTTCAAGGACTTCAACCTGGTCCTGATCGGGTAGTGCCATGAGGAAACCTTCTTCCGTGATTGGTGTGATGTCCGAGCCTTGCCCGGACACGATGGTGGCGATGCCCCAGGGGGCGGTGGAGTAGACGTCCGAGCTGGTCTCCCAGATCGGGTCTCCCCAGAAGTAGTCGTAGCTGAAGCTAATGTGGATGTGGTCGTAGTGCGGGCTGGCCCCGGTGTACTTGACCCACTGCCATCCGGTGTGGTCGCCCGCGATCTGGCCACGGTGAATGATGTACGCGAGGCGGCCGGCCCGGCCAGACTTCCACTCCTTGTAGCCGAGCTGGCGCAGATGCTCAGAAAGATCAATCCCAGCCTGGATCGGGATGCCGGTCCCGTCACCCTCAATATCCACACCAATGTCCAGCGCGTGGGCGTAGCCGTCAGCATCAGCGTTGTGGCTGGAAATGTTCCAAGTGGTCGGGCCACTGCCCGCCACGAAACCTTTGTTCTCGGCACAGTCTGGCCACGCCGCCTGCACCTCGCGCCACATTGTGGCCGCCGCCGGCACCGGGTTACGGTACGGCACAGCAAGATTGACCATGGTTCTCCTTAAAGTACTCAGCCACCCGGCGGGGTGGCTGATGGTTCGGTTTCAAGCTGTGGCCAGCCGGCAATATCGGCGGGCTCAACGCCACGCTCGATCAGATCGCGGCGGCGCCCGGATGCGTAGTCGGCCAACCGGTTTCGGTTACGCGCTTCACGATCGGCACGGTTCCTTTCCCGCTCGGCATCAGCCCATGCCTCGTTGCGCTGCGTGCGCATGTCCGCGTTACGGGCCCGCTCCCTGCCAGCCGTGCCCGTCCAATATTTGATGAGACCATTTACCAATGATGTGAGGATCGCGCCACCAGTGCCTGCCCCCAGGACGGTGATGATTATCTGTGCCGTGTCCACGCGGTCACCTTTCCGGATCGTAGGCGTAGCGCCTGATGCGGAGCCATCGGGTGATGAAATGCAAAGAGACAATGACGATCATGAAGAGCTGAACCAGGCGATTGCCCGGATCGCTCAGATGGAGCGCCAGAGTGTTGACCCCATAGATCAGTGAGGCGCCAAGACAGGCAAGCACGGCGGAGCGTTCCAGCCACCAGATACCTGGCAGCACCGCCACCGCACCAAGCACACCGCCCAGTAGCAACAGCCATGCCCAGTAGATTGTGAGCCCGGTTCCGGCCGTGGCTTCAATGGAATGTGGCGGGGACACCACCGCTGACAAGCCTCCAGCAGCTGCAGCCAAATACACGCCGAACTGAATGACAGTGATAATGCGTGGCTCTTGAATCCGGAGCCACACAGCAAGAGTCCAATGCAGCTTCATGGTCTGCACCCTCCCGGCCAGATGTCGCCCATCAGCCGACCTGCACTACGGAAAGGTTGGCCGTGGACCACGCGTTGCTGGCGAAGACCTGGGGGAACCCACTCTTCTGTAGCATCACGAGCTCGATAATGTCATTGGTGGCAAGGTCGATACTGAGCGCTACCTTCGCCCCATACTCCGAGGGCGTCCCGGAGTTGTTGACGATCGGGACTGATTGGCCACCGTACGGGATGTCAGTCCCATTCTTACGAGCCCAAGCGACGAGTCGACCGGTAGCCGAGCCCGTAGAGAAGGCCCCTCCTCCGGTAACGGCATATTTGCCCGGCGCGGTGACCTTGATCTGAGTAGCCTGAGCACCCAAATCGACCATACCGCCCGAGTCCATCTGAACCGATGCGAAGCGTACGACCGTGGTGGCATTGTCGGGGAAAGCCTGATTGGCATTGGCTGTCACGACGGCGCCCAAGCCGCCGGTCCAGGTATTGCCTGCCCGTCGCTGGATTGGGTTGCCTGGAAGGTCAAGACGAATCACTGGCTGGCCCTGGGGTGGGCTCGTGATCTCCGCGAGCTCTACCGTTGTCCGGACAGGGATGGGCGCGCCGCGGGCTGCCGTGATTCGGAAGAGCTGCGTGACCGTATTGGGTGCGGCGGTGGTTGATGTGGTGCCGGCAAAGATCTGCGCCTCAGCCAAGACAAGGGCGCCAGCAGGGACGCTAGCTGTGGGGCGCGTCGGGGACGCGGCCGCTGTACCAGAAGTCACACCAAGAATCGCGGCGTTGTCTGCGTCGCCCTTCTCCTGGTCGTTCTGCTTGATCCAGATCAGATCCCAGCGTGACCCTGTAGCCGGGGAGTTCCCTGTCGGCACGGTGCTGGTCCCCGTGGTCGTAGGTGTGTACACGCCCTCATCGACGGTCCGCCCGATCACAGCGGCCACCGGGGCCACTGAGTAGGTCATCGGTACGGTGGCCGCCGTCGGCGTGACCACGTTGGTGGCACCCTGTGTGAGTAACCCGGAGCGGGGTACACCAGGTGCGTTTTCGGCGTACTGGCCAGCTAGTGCCAGCCGGTGTTCCTTCGGGGTCGTGCCGACAAGGCCGATTTGCCGGACGCCCGGACCTCTGTTGACAGTCATAGTGTGCCTCCCAGTGCACGGACAGCGGACTCAAGAGCCGCCGTCCTGTCTTCGATGCGAGTGATTTGTTGTTGCTGGTCCTTGACTACATCCAGAAGGGCGAGCGCCAGGAGGTCGTAGCGGACGCCATCAATCTGCGGACCTTGGCCGTCGCCGGAGTCGTACATGAGTACAATCTCCGGTAGGTGTTCATGGACTTCCTCAGCGATCAGCCCGTATTCGTTGCGCGCCCCGGGTAGATGTTGCTCGGGCCCGATGGCGGGTTCGCCCTCTGCGGTTACGGCGGGTAAAACGGCCGGCTTCCGGTCGAAGATCACCGGACGCAGCTTCAGCACAGCGGCTGGGTCCACGCTGTACCCCCTGACGTTCCGCTTGTATTTGCGGGAGGACGTGTTCTTACCGAGCAGGTTGTTTGCGTCGTTGCCGACCCATACAGCGAAGAACGTAGTCCCGGCCACGGCATTGTTGAATGCCCGCGAAGACCCGTTGGCCATGGCCGCCGTCCCTGCATTGGTCGCGTTAACGGCGTTGGCGACGGCGGAGGTGATGTCGCCACCGCCGTGGGTGTGGGTGGATGGCGGGAAGGTTGCTGGCTTGCCGCTGATGCCTCCCCAAGCGACGCCGCCGCTAACGAGCAGCTGCACCCACACCGAATTGGTTGCATCCCAAATCTCGCCACCGTAGTTACCAGGGGCGGAGATGAGAGGGCCAAACCGCGCTACCGGCACACTGTCGGGGTCCAAGGTCACGAAGGCGCCGTCGCTGGTCTGGATGTAGGTGACCGTGTTACCCGAGGTCCCAACGGCTTGGATGCCGGTGCTGTCTACCCGGATGCCCTCACCATCGGGACCACTGATCGACATGGACCTTTGTGGTGCCATGCGCTCCAGCTTCTCGATGCGAAGGCCCAGATCCTTCAGTAGCTGCATGAACGCTGCTATCGGGTCGGGCTCGTGCCCGCCGCGGGGGATACCGTCAAGATCATCCATCTACGCTCTCCCTCCAATAGGTGCGACAGTGATTTTCACCGTCTCGGAATCGTCGCCATCGATGGCCATCATCCTGACCCGGACCGGGCCAGGATCGAGGATAGGGTGGTAATCAGGGATGATGAGCTGCGCCCAATGACCGGGCAGGTACGTGCCAAGCCGCGGTCGGGCATCGGCCCGGACCGAGACTGACCACTGCTCGATGGGGTATTTTGTTGACGCCATGCTGGCATTGGCGTAGTCCTGCAGCAGGCTCAGGTCCTCTATGTCCTTCGACGCCGAGTCTGTTTCTGTCCAGGGGTAGCCCGCCTGCGTGATCAGGGTAGTGTCGGTAGCCCATTTGAGCTTCATGTCCCGCTCTGATCCTGCGCCGGGCTGCCACGCCCGGGACGCCATCTTTGTGGCGTCCTCCACCACGCCGAATCCGACAACCCCGCTGCGCTCCACTGTGCCGTCCCAGACCCAGCCAGGGCCCGCCTGCGCCAGCAGTGGCGCTGAGTCCGTGCCAGTCTCCATGACCCACTCCACGTACCGGGCATCATCAGCTCTGAAGCGCGGACTGAAGCGGATGTCTGGGCCGCGCTGCACCTGGGTGAGCTTGCGCAACTGGTCACCCAGCCACGGCATCAAATAGCCTGGGTCGTGCCGCTCATTCGTTCCGGCAACAAGATCCGGCAACACGATCGGCAAGCCGGGGTTCAAGGGGTTGGTGTCGATACTGATTCGCACCATCTCCCGAGCAATACTGCCCAAGGTCTTGTTGACGATGTCCATGGTCACCGTCGTGGGCGACACCCCGTTGGCAAGCGCTACCCAGGGAAGTGCTTTGACTGAGTCCAGAAGTGACCAGATGCCGGCGGCGGAGACTTTAAGGGACTCTTTGTTCGGGTCGTAGGCGCGCTTCCAGATGGGGCCGGCCTCAAGGATCGTGTCGCCATAGCTGATGCCCATGAATTGCTTCAATGGGGCTGTGGCGGCTCGGATGCCCAGGCGTGCGACTTCCTTTGAGCGGACTTTTAGTGTGCCGTCCACAGATCCGGCGTCGTTGAGACGCATGCCCCATGATGTTGCGGAGACGGGCAGGTCTGCGGTGATGAGGCCTGTGACCATGTCACCGACGAAGAGTCGGTGTCCGGTGTTTACCACCATGCAGGTGTCACCTCCACCATCATCTGTGCGTTCGTGGAGTTGGGCGCCTCAAAGAGCCATGTGCCGGTCTGGCCTTTGCCAAGGCGTACCCATTCGCGGCGGACGAGTTGGGCCGAGCGGTCGCCGTCGTCATCCAGAGTGACGGTGCCGTCGGCGCTGTCGAGGCGGATTACTTGGCCGGGGATGACTGCGCCAGCGTAGACCAGACGGCGGCCCGTCCCTAGCTCCGTGACAGTAAATCCGTTAGGACAGCTCCCGGTAATTGTGTGGATCGGGGGCGTGTCAGCCGTCCCAGTATTCGTCAGGGCCACCGTGCCCGGGCTGCCAGCTGGTCCATAGTCCAGCACACCCGTGCTGCCTATTGAGTAGAGGTCGTAGCTGAGACCGCCACCGTCTACCGGTACACCGGTAGACGAAATCTGGGATTGACCATACTTGCGCGGATCAGCTGCAAGTAGTTGGATCTGAAAGCCCACCGTGACGTCATTGACCCACGACAGCTTGACGCTGGACGCCAGCCCTACGCTGGCCTGTTTGCTGGGGCGGTTGGTGTCCAACACTGTTATGGCTTGTATCAGCCCGTCCGCGAGCGTGGCCGCTAGGGTGTCTTCGGCAACGGCGGCCACATTCTCGTCTGGGCACTGCGCTTGGCCTTCGAGGGTGATCATGCGCCCGTCGGCCCAGCCGCGTTCCGTGAACTCGCCGTGGGCCCAGAGCCGCGCCGTGCGGTCGCGGCGCTGCTCCGGGGAACTGTCCCAGCCCTCGGCATTGTTGTCCAGCCACAGCGTGTACCCGTCCGGGTGTAGCGCACCCTCAGAGCTGAACGTAAGCCCATCAAGGATCACCGAGCGAACACCGGCCATTACTTGCCCCTCCACATCAGTTGCTCGGCAGCGCTGCGGCCGATCATTGTCTCTGACATGCCCGGCGCCGCGGCAACTTGGATTGGACGCTGAGTCTTGAGCAAGGTGAGCAGCTCGTCCATCTTGGATGCGCCACTGCCGAAGCCGGACCCTCCAGAGGCTCCGACGCCAAAGGCCATGTCGGTGCTGTCGGGCACGGTGACCAGGTTGGCCATGCGATCATCGATCCGTGTCTGCATACGCCCGACGCCGACCAGAACGCCCTCGCCGATGTTCTGGCCGAATCCGGCGAATACCTTGGACGGGGAGGCAATGCCGAGTGCGGCTTTGAAGGGGCCCACGATCCACCCGGGCAGAAGGTCGAGGAAGAAGTTCCCAACTGATCCGGCCATGGACTGTAGACCCGAGCCGAGCCCGTTGACGATGTCCTGACCGGCGGTGTAGAGCCAGGTACCTGCAGTACCGAAAAATCCCATGATGGTTGCGGGGAGGCCGGAGAAGAAGTCGCCGATGTTCCCGATGGTGTTTGAGACGCCGTCTACAATTCCGGACCACAGCCCGGAGAAGAAACCGGTCAGCCCACCCCAGATGCTCGTCGCGAAATCAACCGCTCCGGTGAAAGCGCCGTTCAGCCAGAGGATATGCCCGACGACGATTCCGGCAATGAGCGCGACGAGGCCGGCCCAGAGTGCACTCAGCCAGCCGGTGAACCCGGACCACAATCCGGATGTCCAGCCGAAGAACCCGGCCCAGACCCCGTTCCACCAACCGACGAAGCCGCCGAGGACGCCTTGCATCCAGCCTACGAATCCTCCCCAGACCTGGGTGATGAAAGCAACCACGGTGTCCCAGTTCATGACGAGCAGGACGATGGCTGCGATCAGGGCCACGATGCCAACGATGATCCAGGTGATCGGGCTGACGGCCATCACGGCGTTGACGACGCCGATAACCACAGCCAGGGCGCCGAGGGCGATCACGGCCGGGCCAATAATGGGCGCGAACTGGGACAGCCCCTCAAGGACCGGAGTCAGCATGGGAAGGACCTGAGCCCCGAGGTCAGATAGCGAAGATTCCACGAGACGCCGAAACTGATCCAGGGCCGCGGCCGGCCCAGTGTTCATGGAGTCGGCCATGGCAGCAGCGCTGCCCTCAACGTTGCCGAACCCCTCGGACCCAACATCGGACAAGGCCTGAATGAACTTCGGAATTTCGTTGACACTTAGGTCTTCCAGAGGTGTCCCGAAAAGTGCCAGGGCCGCTTGCGACTGAGCCGCAGGGTCCTTGATATCGGCCAGCCCCAGCTTGATCTTCGCGAATGCCACCTCGCCCTTCGCGCCGCCCTGCAAAAGGTCATTGGTCATCTCTGTTTGGTCAAGCCCAATCGCTGCGTAAGCTTCGCCAGTTGCCTTGGACATGTCCGTCGAGCGAATGGTGAATTCCTTCAGAGCGTCACCGAGCTTGTCGATGCCGAACATGCCCTTCTCGGATGCGTTGACGAGCAACTGCAGCGCCGATTCACCGCCAATACCCAGCTGTGAGAAGAAGGGCCCGTACTCGTCCATCGCGTCAAGGATGTCTTCGCGCACCGCTGTCGGTACTTTCTGCAGCGCCACGGTCAGCAGGTCCGCAGCCTCGATCCCGTCCTTGGCCAGCCCGGTGGTGATCATCTGCCCGGCGATTTGGGCGGCCCGGGCCGTGTCGATACCGAAGGTGTCGGCCAAGGCGATAACCTGCCCGGTCAGCGTTTCCACCTCGGCCTGCGAAGCGGAGGACATCCCGGAGATGGACGACATCACATCACCCACAGCGGCGGTCACCGACTCGAAGGATTCGCCGAATCCCTGGTTATACAGAGACCCAGCGGCCGCGCCTGCTGTCGCCGCCTGGGGGCCGGTGAGATCCAGCTGGTTCGTCAACGCATTCACGGCCGAGTCGCGCTCGATCGCCGTAGTCAGGCCTGTCATCAAGGCGGCCCCGGCGACACCGCCGGCAGCCGCGGCCGTGAGCGGGTTGAACAGCTTCTCGGTAGCCTGGGCCCCGATTGTACTGAGCCGCCCGGACATAGTCTCGGCCGATTCCGTTACCTCGTTGAAGGTGTCGTCCACGCCTCTGGCCGTGGCCAGGATGTCGAACATGAGTTGCTGGGTTGCCACGGGGCCGCCCTCCTATCACTTCTTGTTGGCCTCGGCCTGGGACTTCTCCCACTGCTGGGCGTTCATGACGAACTTGACCCACATCGTGTAGCCCAGGTCCCAGACGTTTAGCGGGGTGATGCCTGGCCACACGTGGGCGATGATGTGAATCCAGCGGAAGATGGATGCCTCGATGTCCTCTATGTGGTCAAAGGCGCTGGGACTTGAAGCTCGTCGCCCGGATCGGAATCCGTCCGGGCTGTCGTAGGGTCCTGCGCCACCGGAGCTTCCTGCTCCTGCTCAAAGCCGATCTGGGACAACGGCACGTCATTGGCTTCGGCTACCGAAACGAACTCACCAGCGTGGCGCTTGCACAGCCACACCATCGCCTGCAAGGCCAACAAGCTCTCCTCGGACTCCAGAACGTCCAAAGGGTCACCCACCTCGCCCGGCTTGGGCGCGGATTCCTGCATGTGCTGGAAGCTGTCCCTCAGCGACTTCATACCCAGCCCCGTCTGGACCTTCAATGCGTAGAGGTTCCGCAGAGTCGCGCCCTGGATAGCTTCCTGCAGCGGATACTTCACGCCGGCCACAATCAATTTCATGCTCTGCTCACTTCGTCTAGTGCTGCGCCGATGGCCCGCATCGCCCTTGCTTGGGCGTCGGCCTGCCCGGCCTTGATGGGTTCCCACCAATACGGCTGACCGAATTGGGAGGTGAATACACGCTTGCCGGACCCGTCATCAAAGACCGGGTGCCGGAATACTTTCTTGTTCCACGTCTTGGTCATCACGCCGCCGGCGTTCTTGTTGGCCTTAATGCGGATACCCGAGCGGCGAGCGCCGGTGACCACTGCGGTGGACAGGGAGGCCTTGACCTTTTCCCTCATGCCACGGCTCCGTACCCGGGACGCTGCCCGGGCCTCGTAGGTATTCACGGCGCGCAGATACTTCCTGCGCCCGTTCTTCCCGCCGACCATCTTCACTCGCTGCCCGGTCCGGACGGCGTTGCCTGGCAGCGGTCCAGAGAGGACGCTGCGCTGAGCGGCGATGATGCCTTCGCCGGATTGCCGAAGCTCGCGACGGAGTTTCGTCGCGAGCTTCGGCTGGAAGGCTTTGACTGCTGCCATGACCTCACGGACGTTCGAGGTCACGGTGATGTCTATGGCGCCGGGGCCCTCGCTCTCGGACACTAGAGCGCGGTGTCCGTCGTGACCAGGGCGACGTAAACGGGCGAGGGAGTGACCTCGCCGTCAAGCACCGTGAAGTCGATCGACTGGGTAACCACGGACCCGCCGTTGGCCTTGGGGATTTCACCCTCGAGCATGATCACCGGCAAATAGATCTGCAGGGCTGGGCGACGATCGGTGCCGATGACCTCAGAGGTCTCGAAGGTCAGCAGCAGGCCGAGTTCCTCCTGTGCCAGGTAGGCGTCTCGGAGCATCGTGTCGGTGTACTCCGCCGTCACCTTGCCCTTGCCCTCGGCCAGCCCGACGACGGGCTTGCGTCCACGCTTACCACCAGAGCCGAACGTGAATCCGCCGTCGTCAATCTTGTTGTCCCAGGAGAAAGAGAACTCCGTGATCGTGGCTACCTGTGTGCCGCCTGTGGCCAGTGCGCTTGCCGTGGGGGGCACCACCGTGCCACCGATGCAGATGTCACCGTGAACGAAGGTGAACAACTCGGGGGATGCGGCATAGACCGGCGGGGCGTAGGCAACATCGGTGGCGACCTCGCGGGCGTCCCAAGTGGTCTTGAGCTTCACGATCTCACCTTGGGATGCGGAGAACTCGCCGGAGGCGCACACGCCGCCGGCAAAGGTCATGGCCGTAACAGCGCCGCCGCCCACGGTCGGGATGCCTTTCTGCAGCGTGTAGGACGGGAGCGGGTCCGTGACGGTCGGGGTGAACAGTTGCTGGGCCACTCCTGTCTGGCCTGGAACCGTGGTGTGGGTGGCGGTGCCGAACAGGGCCTGTAGGAAGACGCCCATACCCTTGGTGCACATCTCAAGGTTGATGTCACCGCCGGACTGCTCCTTGGCGATCGACCGGCGAGAAGACCGGGCAAGGCGCTTGCCTACCCGCATGCCAGCGCCTTGGACGAACGTCGGGTTCCAGACGAGAGACTCGTCCAGGAACTCCGGGAACTTAGCCACGGTGACCTTGGTCCCGTAGGTGGTTTCCTTCGCCAGGCCAATGCTGCAATCAAGCTGCGTCGTCATCAGTGTTCTCCTCAGTTGGTGCGCCCGTGCCGGTGCGCTTCTTGGCGGGCTGCCAGTTGATGGCCTGAGCCAACAGTGTGTCGGCCTGGTCCTTGGTTACTTCGACTTCCTCGCCAGCGCGGACGATGCACCGCAGTAGCGGTACATCAAGATCCCCGATTGGCGAGACATTGTGAATGATGGGCATGGGGTTCTCCTAAGCTCTGACCCGGGCACGGGCCGTGAATGTTGCAGAGACATCGATGACGCGGCCGGCCGCCATCAACTCTTCGGGCGTCATGCCGTCGGAATCGTGGGAGGACAGGAAGCATTCACGGACGGTGCCACCGACGGTGGTGTCTGTCATGCGGACGTGGTGCTCGATCATGCGGAGCAACTCATAGCAGCGCTCGGAAGCTTCGAGCTCGGCTTCCTCAGCACCGCCGCGGAAACAGGAGATGATCACCGTCAAGGTGATGGTCTCCTCGCGGGACCGGTTCGTGGACAGCGTCGCCTTCTCCTGAGCGGACTCCAGCCGGTTGAAGGAGATGATGTCGTCAGGCTCGAAGGTGCCCGGCGCACCGAAGGCCACCAGCACATCCTCCGTGCCCGATGTGGTGGCCATCAGATCACGAGTGGCAAAGTAGAGCGCCTTCTTGAAAGCGAGCGCCAGGGTCGCTTGTGTGAGGTCCATCAGGCGAACCCTCCGACCTGCTGATGTGGGGCGCACAGCTCGATCACGCGGCGCGGCACCGCGAACCCCGACGGGGTGAAGGAGTCTGCTTGGTATTCCTGCCCTCTGACGGCGCCGCCTGTGGACTGCTTGCCGATCTGCCACCAGTGACGGACCAGCTCGCGAGTACCCAGACGGACGTTGGGTGGCACGGCAGCCATGCCGACCGTGTAGCTGACCACGAGCTGGCCCGCACCGAAGCGCGACTGCGCCCCGTGCAAGCCAGCCGTCACGATGCCAGCCTCTTCGAACCACTCGTCCGCAGCGAGCGGCACACCGTTCACCGCCACAGCGGTGATCGAACTGGGGATCTGCGGCAGGACGACCGACGCGGCCCCGCCGGAAGTGACGAACGTTTGTGGGCTTGTCAGCACCGGGCCAACGATGTCCTCGATGACCGGGGTCGCGGCCGCGATGTAGAGCCGCATGTCCTCGCGGTCCTCTGCCGGCATCCTGGCCTTAGCGTTGACCGCATTCAAGGCGTCATCCAGCGAGATCAGGAACCGCGGGTCCAACGGCCATACGTCCAGCAGATCCGTATAAGCGCCCGGTGTCGGCCCATCTGCGGACCAGCGCACCACATGACGGCCAGCGAGCGCCGGGGTGAAGGACGCCGTCGGGGGATATCCGGACGGCGTCAGGGTCAGCGTGAGGCCATCGGGCTGGATGATTTCCAGCGCCACGGTCGCGTCTTGCGGCGCGGCCTCCCACGACAGGGTGACGTTGGCGCCGAAATCAAGGGTGGCCATTACCTCTTGGTGGCCTTCGTCTCAGCTGCGGCGGCCTCTGCATTGGCTTTGGCTGCATCGGCTGCAGCCTGGTCAGCTGCTGCCTTGTCGGCGGCTTCGGCCGCGACTTTGTCAGCTTCGGCCTTGGCTGCTGCACGCAGTGACTGGTTGCCGGGGACAGTGGCGGTCTCGGTCCCGGCTGTGGATGCGGTGGCCGTCTCTGTGGCCTGGACGGAGATGGCCATGCCGTTGGCCAGCAGTTCCTTAGCCTCGGCTACCGGGACGGCGATGGTCTCACCCGGGGCGGGCCAGTCCTGCCCATTGCGGGTGCCCGATACTTTCGCGACCATGCGGACTGTGGTTGATGCGTTCATGATGAACCTGCTTTCGAATCAAGGTGGGTAGGGCAGGACGGTGGGCAGGCAGCCACTGGGGTGTGGCTGCCTGCCCACCTGGTGAGGAATGCTAGGAAGCAGCGCCGCCGGCGAAGTGCTTCACGGCGCCGGTCTGGTCAACCAGGACGCCGTCGCCGCGGATCAGGGCGCGGTAGGTGATCAGGTCCTTGTCGAAGGCGAAGTCGTCAGAGCGCTCGAAGCGGACCCCGTTGACGATGCGGGCGAAGTAGGCGGACATGTCACCGAAGGCAACCGACTTGGCCCCGACCCCGATGGCAGGCATCGACGGGTCGGTGAATACCGGCTTGCCTTCGATGAGGTCCGGCTGCCCGGCGATCACGGAGGGCTGCCAGATGTACTGGCCGTTGCCGTCTTTGATCTTGCGCAGGGTGCCGGCGGTGCCGTCCTTGACGAGCCAGCCCGCGCCGGGGCTGTTACGGTACGGGCCGATGACCGAGTAGAACAGGTCGATCAGGTCATCCCAGGTCGGCGCGCCTGCCACCGCTACTGCGCCGGTCTTGCCGAGAGTCGTGGACTGCAGCAGGCCGGAGGGCTCGTTGGTTCCCGTGCCGCTGACCAGCTTGGTCCCGAAGGCGTTGCCGATGGCCCGGCCCGCCTGGCGGGCGATGAAGCCTTCCAGGTCGAAGGCGGAGTCGTCGGCAAGTTCACGGCTGATCTGGTTCAGATCGCCGTACTTGTAGGCGAACAGGGACCGCTTGCCCAGCACGGGCTCGGACGCCGGGATGGCGGCGCCTTCGTTGACCTGTGCGCCGGTCGGCGCACTGATCGTCACCGGCACGCTGATCTCTTCACCGCTGGAGGTGTAGAGGATCGTGGCACCGGCCGAGAGGATGGCAGACGTTTCGATGGCGTGCTCCATGAGCTGGCCGTAGAAGGTCGTTGGTACGGTGTAGCCGCCGGCGGACGGGGTGCCCTTTACCATGGTGCGGACTTCTTGCCGTTCCTCGTGGGTGGGCTCGTAGTCCCATGAGCCGTTGCGGCCCTGCAGAACCTTGCGCAGCAGGACCTCGGCGCCGTCCCCCTGCGGAGCCAGGCCACGGCCGGGCACCTTGCCCAGGGATGCCTCGATGTCGCGCTGCTCCTGCTCGAAGGCGACGATGCGGTCCGACTGGGACCGCAGCGAATCCATCTCCGCAGTGATCTTGTCGAAGGAGACAATCTCCTCGGCGGAGAGGGCCCGGCCCTCGGCCTCGGCGAGATCCAGGATGACCTTGCCCTTTTCGTGGACAGCAGCACGCTGTTCCATCAGCTTGTTCGCAAGCACAGTGCTCATTGCATTCCCCTTCCGGAAATGACGAAACCCCCAGCGGTGTGCAGGGGGTTGAGTGGTTTGGTGAGGTGCGGGTGGATTTCGTCCTGCCCACGGGGTGGGACTAGACGCGGTGGGAAAGTTCCAGCCGTCGTCGGTAGAGACTCAAGTCGGGGTGGATTTCGTCCTGCCCCTTCTCAAGTCCTGCCCGCTCCTCATCGGTGCGGGAAGTTGTGGGGTGGAGGAGTAACTTCCGCAGCTCCTCCGTGGGTGTGCCAGCAATGTCAGCGACATCCATGTGCAGCTTGTCCGCCAGTGAGCGGAGGCCCGTGGTGGTGTCCCGGTAGGCCGGGTTGTTCACGGGCGCCACATCCACGAGCTGAACCGCCAGGAGGGTCCGCAGCGGGAAGCCCTCGGGGGTGAAGTCCCAGTCGTCGGCCACGGTGCGGAACGCGAAGGAGGAATACCGCAGGTCGCCACGTTTGGCCAGCTCCCGCACGTCTCGGCCGCTGCTGGTGTCCGGCAGGCCCACGTCGTAGCGCAGGCCTGTACCGTCCACCTCCAGCGTCAAGGTCTTGCCCTCCGTGGTTCCCAGCAGGTGGTTGTCGTCGTGGTTGTACCGGGCCAGTACAGGCACCTGGTCGGCCAGCGACTTGTTGAACGCGGCAGGGTCTACCCGCTCCACGAACCCACCCAAGTTCTGGGATAGGCGATTGAACACGGCAGCGTAGCCGCTGAGAGTGCCGGTTCCGTTGCCGGTGTCCCGGTACTCGACCGGCATGCTGATGTGCCTGAGTTCCATCTCACGCATTGGGGGTCCCTCCTTGGAGTAGTTCGGTGATGGTGGCATCCAGATTGCCGCCGGCCTGGTTGATGATCTCCCGGGCTTCCTGGACGGTCAGGACCTTTCCGACGCCGAGGTAGATCTTCTGGACTAGCTCGGCCAATGCGCGGGCCGTCTGGGCCTCTGTCTGCTCGCCGCCCTCGGCACCGCCGATCATGGACGCGATGGACTGCTTGCCGAACCAGGACTGCCACTGCTGGATCTCGTCTTCGCTGAGCATCTCGAAGTCCTCGAACTGACGGACCTGCTCCAGTGTGTAGGCGCCGATGCGGAGACCGACCTCGTAAGCGTCCATGCGGGACTTGAGATCGCCGCGTGCCATGGCGCTGAGGTTGAACTTCACGTACACGCCGTCATTGAGCAGGCGGTTGAATTGGCTCTCAAGCCGGACGGCCGTTGGCTGGATGGCGCGGCGAATGAACTTGAGCTGGTTCAGTTCCTCCGTCGTGTACTTCATGGAGTTGCCGGAGTCGCCGCCGATCTCTTCCGGGGGAACCTTGAAGATCGCGGCGATCTGATTGGCCGTGGCCTTGATGGACTCCAGGAACTGGACGTCGGCCATGGTCAGGCCGAGCTTGTTGTAGTCCCAGTCGTTGCCGGAGACGAACACATCACCGCTGGCCACAGAGGCCTTGAAGCGGCTCTTGACCACAGAGGCCTCCAGCGCGGAGAGCTTCTGGGCGCTGTTCTTTAGATGCCCGGAGGGGACGCCCGATCGACGATAGACGTTAGTGCCGAACTGCTGCGCACCATGAGCCATCTCCAGCTGGGCCTTGAATAGCTGGACTGGGGACAGTCCCACGACCGAACCCGGCAGAACGTAGTCAGCGATGTGGACAACCTCGGCCAGTGCCAGGGCCGCACCGTTGTGTCGGTACGTCGGCAACGGGCCGGACTCGTCCACCTCGACGCTGTCAGGGTGCAGCCACTGGACCTTCGAAGGCCCGAACTTGTCCCACTGGATGATGTGGCCATAGGCGTTCCCTCGCAGCTTGAGGGAGGTTACACATTGGTGGAGCCAGTCCACGATCGTCCCGACCGGGTTGGGATTGGGGTTCGTGACCAGTCCCGGCTGGACAGGTAGCCGCAGGCGCTGTCCGGATGGCGTGAGCTCGATGGCGGAAATGGGGGTGCAGGCCAGCGAGTCCGCGATCAGGGACGTCGCCGCGTAGACCGGGACGACCCGCAGCGCGGACTTCATGCCGCCAGAGCCGAGCCCGCCTCCGCTGGCGAACCCTCCAGCGGACATGCCGTCAAGCGACATCCCGCCAGAGCGTTCCTCGGTACGGAAGAAAAGACTCATCGACTACCCCTCCACGAGATCGCCAGGCACGCCACACCGGCTACAGCGAGGGCAGCTGGCACATACACCAGGGCGATGCCGGCCACGATGAGCACGGCACCGAGCACATCAAGGACCGTTGTCAGCCAAGCGCGCATTTTCTCAACTCCTTTTAGAGCACTGAATCCAGCGCGTTGTAATCGTTGTCGGCCTTTTCATTGAACAGCCAACGAGCGAATGTCACGGAGTACAGGCCACTGATGTCGCCCAGGGACCGGCCACGACTAAAGATCCAAGCGTTGCCACCGATGTTCTGCTTGACCGCGTGGCCCATGGATGTGTTCAGCAGCGGGTCGTTGGTGAACTGCAGCTTGCCGTCCAAGGCGTCGTCGTAGAACCCACCGCACGCCGAGACCCTGTTGGGGCCCGAGACCGTGATGACTTCGAAGCCTTCACGCTCCAGATCCTTCTTCAGGGACAGCGCAGCTCCCGAGGCGTCGATGGCCACCACGTTTCCACCGGCCCGCGAGCGCAGGCTCTTGAGTTCCTTGACCACTCCGGTGGTCCCCAGGAGGGTTTCGTAGAGCTCGACGTAGCAGCGTTTGCCGGGGGTGGTGGAGTGGGCGGCCATGCCGATCGAGGAGTACTCCCGGTCGGGGGAAACATCCAGGCTCCACCAGGGCGTGCCGTCCCAGGCGTTCGCGTCGTCGGCGACGTAGTTGGATTCCCATGCTTCAGTCGGGACGACCCTCGGCGGGGCCTTGGGCTTCGGCCACCAGCCGTAGTAGGCGCGCTCTTCGTCGGCCGGATCGGTCGAGGTCGTCACGGCGTCCATGACGTCCTGCAGGTTGATCGTGTGACCGATGGCCGGGTGGGCGTCGAGTGCCGTGTCCGGGTCGTGGGGATCCCGGGTGGGGTCCGCTGAGTACTCCCAGTACATGGTCCGGGACTCGCGCCCGGACTCAGCTAGGGCGCGGCCCGTCTCGACCTTGCCCCACAGGTAGGAAGAGTCAGTATCACCCGCGGCCGAGACTACCCACAGCTGGGAGCCTGGCACGGTGATCATGGTCGGGCCAATGCCCTGCTCGATCGCGGAGTCACGGTGGGCGTACGCCTCATCGATGTGCGCTTCCACCAGGGTGTCGCCGTGGCCGGTCTTGCGACCGATCGCGTCGATGCCCAGCTCCGCGCCGGACCGGAACCGCAGCGCCTCGGAGCCTGCCTGCCAGCGTGGGGGGCCGAGGAACTGCCGCAGCGGGGACGCCGCTAGCGGCTTGTAGAAGTTCTTGTCCAGCCGCTTGCGAGCCTTGTTCCTGTCTTGGGCCGTGTACAGCATCAACCCGTCAGGGGTGGTGAGGCCACGGTGGGCGATCTTCCCGCGCGATGTGGACGTCTTCCCGCCCTGACGGGGCAGGATCAACGTGACCCGCCTGTACCAGAACGTCCCTGTGTCCGGATCAATCTCACACGCGACGGCAAGGAAGTCCTGCTGCCACGGCATGGGAGGGTTCTTGAGAGCCGTCATGATCTTGCCGACGGCCGGGCCCAGGGTTTTCCTGGCGGGGTTCCGCTTCGTGGCGAAACGTGGGGGCGGGTTGCGGGGGAGCAGAGCCGGGCTAGTCATCCGACTTCAGGAGATCAGCGAGGAAAGCATCTGCCCCGTCAGCGCCGCCGACTGGGTTGTTGACATACCGTAGCCGGTCGAACACGTTGAACAGCCGGGACTGCATGCCACTGATCAAGTCGGGACGGTCGATTCTGGGGATTTGATCCAGTACCCGGGCGTTGTACCGGCCCAACACCATGAGCGTTTTCTTGAAGGGCGGGTCGCCCAGCATGGTCTCGAGCTCGCTGTTGAGGGTGGACTCGATCAGCCCGGGGGCTGCATTCCAGTCCAGAGCCACCGGTGCCGGCGCCGCGAGCGGCATCTGGTCGCCGTCCGGGGCAGGGGCGTGCCCGGCTGCCAGGAGTTTTTGCTTGGCCCGGTAGGCGCTGTTGTCGTCACGCTTGAGCTTCTTGCAGCCGGGGCAGCGGCAGCCCTTGCGGTACCCGCTGAGTCCGGGCCCGGCCGAGCCGTGCAGATGAGTCTCTGGGGGCTTCTCTTTCGTCATGCCCGACTACCTCCGTCCATGCAAAAACCGCGAGAACACGCGGAAAATAAAGGGCCCATCCCGGGGATATTGCGAGGGGAGAAAAAAAGGAACATGCGCGGGTCTCCCGCATCTCAATTTCCCAAAAAACCGGCGCAATTTGGGCCGGTCAACGGCCGGGACGGAGCCTTGAAGTCGGTCGCGGCCGCCGTTGGGATACCTCGGCGACGGCTTGCCGGCGTCGGGCATTCTCCTTCTTCACGTTGCATCCAAGATGCATGGGCTGCAGGTTCCACGGGGCGGTGGGGTGACCACCCTCGACTAGGGCAATGATGTGGTCAAGGGAAGGACCCATCGGGTGCCGAGGTCGAAGCCCGAAGATGATCTCGATGTTGCACCAGGCACACACCGAACCGGGCGGGCAGTACTGCTGGACCAGCCGGCGCCATGGCCGACCACTGCGGCCACGCTTCGGGTCCCACTCTGAGAGCGTGGTCACCGCAACCTCCGGGCATGCAGAAGGCCCCAACCGCAACGGTCAGGGCCTTGAATTCGTAGGTGGGTAGCAAGAACCACCACACCATGAATTTAGCACACGTCTGTCAAGTCGGCCATCACGCCAGCTTTTTGACCAAGTGAGCCTTGATCCGGGCCGACTGCTTGGCCTTGGTCCCGCGGACCATGAGCCACACATCGAACGGGATGGCGTGCTCGGGGTCGGCATCGCACAGAGCCACTGCCTTCCCACCACCGGCAGGCTGGACGGCAACGATCTGGCCATGGCAGTGTTCAAGTACTTGCTTGCCATTCACCTCGGCCATCCACCTCTTGCGGCACGGGGCCTGAGTGAATACCTCGGCCCCGGCATGATCGCTGGCTCCGGCCTTGCTGATGCGCTGGGACAACAGCCATGCCTCCCGCAGCACAGACCAGGCGTGGCCCGGGCGCGGGTGGGATGCAATGTAATCCGCCTTCCACCGTGCCAACTGATCAGCGAGCACGTCCGTGGTCGGGGCCGCCGGCACCTTCCAGTCCGGGCAGTCCTCGATCAAGCCCTGGACCACCGAGGCCACCGAGTCCCGGATGTCCCGGAGCAGGTCAGACACCTGGACGTTGATCGGCAGCGGCGGGTGGACAGACCCTCCGCCGACCCGCTCCCCATTGCCGAACTGCTGTGGCGGGTGCACCATGTCCAAGAGCAGCGGATACGCCGAGGCCATGGACGCCCACGAGGACCGGAGGAGATCCACACACTCGTAACAGAAGTTCGATCCCCGGGCGGCTGGCCGCTGGACCTGCACATCCACATGCCACTCGGACACACACCACTCCGGGTAGCTCGTGAACTTCTTGGCTTCCGAGTAGGGCATCAGATCGGGGTAGCCGGCAACGGAGTACTTCCGCTCGACATCAATACTGTGGACCACTATTTGACTCCTGGGAACTCGAGGGGCTGTACATCGACAGTGCACTGGACATAGGTGGCCAGCGGGAGTTGGAGCAGCTCAATCCAGAACGGGCCAGCCACTCCGAACCCCAGCCGGTGAATCATGAGCGTGGTCTCAGCCCGGGCCTCCTCGTGGAACTCAGTCAGCTTGAGCGACTCATCCACGATCGGGAACTGGGCAACGAACTTCAGATCAGGCATTGGAGTCCTCGCACTTCCGGCACGGCTGCTCGAGCTGATGGAGGTGACAGGTGGTCTCGGTGACATCCGACGGCGGGCCGGACCAACCATGCCAGGGAGAGCCGAACTGGGCAGGCGTCGGAACAGAGGGAGCATCACCAGCATCATGAGGATTCTTACCAACAGAGGTGGAAGGTTCAGCTGGGCGGGGGAGATTGGATGCGCCCGAGTTTGGTTTCTTCTTTCCTCGACGTCTGCGGGATCTGTTGGGAGCAGGGCTGGCAACACCACCACTACCCTCTTTAAACCCATCCCCACCCTGCCCTGCCCTGCCAGCGCCCGCGCGATCGCCCGCGCACACGGGGATACTTTTCCGCTGCGTTCCCGGCGCTGGTCGTTCGCTGGTCTCAGTGCTGGTCTGTGCACTGGTCGGCCGTTGCGGTGCCTCAGGAGCCTTCTGTGTCATTGGCTTCAACGCAGCGCTCACAGCGTCAACCACGGCGGTTCCAGGAGCTATCTCAGCGTCGGCCTTACCCGGCGAGACTGCTACAACTGGATCAACACTGCGTGAATGAGCGGGAGCTGGCTGCAGAACCATACCAGCGGCTTCCGGGGTCTTCCCAGCCTTCTTGCGATTACAGGACCCACAGGCCAAAACGACGTTACGCACGCCAGCGGCCTTGGTCGGATCGACATGATCCATCTCGGGGCCGTCGGCTCCGCGGGTGTCCTTCTTGTGAAGCTTCTTGGAGCAGTATCGGCAGGCACCGATATTTGGATTGGATGGATCTAAACAGTCACGAGCCCACACCGAGTTGATGAGGGAGCGATCCTTGAGTTCCTTGGCCTTGTCACGCTTGACACGGACATCAGCGCCTCGGTCATAGCCGAGGGCGAACCAGTCGTGGAACAGGAATGTATCAACCGCCACCGCGGGGCAGCGCGGGCATGTATGGCCCGGCGTATGCCACAGCCCAGCGGCGACCAAGCGGTCGGCGAGCTGCTGCGAAATGGTGGGATTCAACGTCTTCGCGACTATCTCCACGAACTCGACAACACCATCACTGAGCGCTGCCTGGCAATGCGAACCCATTAAGGTCCATATGCCAAGAGCGGCAACTCCCGTTATGTCGCCGGTCATGGTTGCCCGAGCCATGGATATGGCTTTCGGGTTGACCTGGAATTGGTCATCGACCTGGAAGAACATGTGTTCGGTGACCTGACTTTCTTTATTGAGACCTGTACTTGGTGTTGCGTTCCTTGCCGCGCCAGCCTGCGGACGACGGCGGACCCTTGCCTCTCGATGCCTTGGCGGCGAGCGCTGTATGGCGTTTGGTGAGGAGGATTGCGGGTGTTGCTGGTCGCAGGTTCGTGGAGCCGAGGACCTGTTGACCGAGGCCCATGGCCTCTTGTACTTCGATGCCTAGAAGATGCGCTAGGTGCTCGGCTTGAGCTTCGGTCAGACCGTGGCAGATACACGGGCATGGGGTGGCGGCATCTTCTGCTTCGTCCCACCCGTCACCCGAACAGGATCGGTGTTTGCCATCTCGGCAATCCGGGTTCATTGTTCCTCTTGTTCGATGGTGTCCAGCAGTGCCTCGGTGTTTGCCACCACATACGCGAGACGGTTGCGTATTTGCGATGGTGTCTGGCTGACAACGGCGCGGGATAGCGATGCTGCGTGGGCTTGGACACGGAGCCTCAACTGCAACGCACTCATGCGAACATGCTCCTGATGTGGTCTTCGTAGAGGGCTGGGTCGTCTTCAGTGCCGAAGGACTGGTAGCCGCAGCGGCAGAAGAATGAGAAGGGGACAGCGGAGAACTCCTGGGCGTGGATGACGGGCCCAGACTGGCCCGGGTTGTCCCATTCCCACAGGCCGAGTGCTCCCTTGGCCGGGACCGGTGTTGGCAGGGACCGTGGGTTGATCAGGGGCCAGTGCCACATGGCCTCTTGTGCCCAGAGTGAGCAGAGGGCGCCGTCGGACTGCCTACAGTGGTCGGCGTGGTGGGCCGGGTTGATGTCCACCACGCCGATGATGTTGCCGAGCTGCTCGAGGTCGGCCCGGGGGATCAGTTCCCCGGGGATGACCGGGGCGGTGTTGTGCTCGTCGATGGCTGCCTGGATCAGGTGCGAGTACATGGCTTCGGTGTCGACGGCCTTGGCGGTGTGGATGGCCACAGTCCCGATGTGGTGGGTGCGGACGGATCGGTTCTCGACGTCCTTGCCACCAAAGATGATGGCCCACGCCCACGGGTTACGAACAGTCAGCGCCTTCATAGGGTCACCGCGTCAGGGAAGAACAGTGATCCATCGGCTGTCAGCTCGACGACGTACGTCCCGTCATCGATGCCGCTGACACCGAGCCGGTGGAGGGTGCGGGTTATTGGACAATCGAGCAGGTTCGGACGGCACTCGGCCGGGTGCTGCAGCGTCCAGCTGAACTGTGCAATCTCCACACGATGCCCGGGCTGGCGCAGCGGATCCACGGTGTCAGCAGCGGCGAGCGCGGCGGTGGCTAGAGCTTCGAGGTATTCGCTGAGCGGCGTCCCGTTTTTGGTGGCATGGAGGTCCGCCTGGTCGAGGCCGGCTATTGCGGCTTCGATTCTGGGGTCAGTCGTCATCGTTGGCTTCTTCCTCATCTTCGGTGCCAGTCAGCATTTGGTACAGGTGGGCTAGGTAGCCTTCTTGGCCGAGCTTGTACAGGGCGCGGACGGCGTGGGCTGCGGTTGAGTATCCACTGACCTTGATCTCGACCTTGTCAAGGGTGCCGGTCTCGTTGTCCCTGATCTCCGTGTTGAGAGTGAAGGACTCGCCACTGGCAGGGAGTGCTTCCGGT
Organism: Arthrobacter sp. HLT1-20; assembly: GCF_054510895.1. Taxonomy (NCBI): domain Bacteria; kingdom Bacillati; phylum Actinomycetota; class Actinomycetes; order Micrococcales; family Micrococcaceae; genus Arthrobacter; species Arthrobacter sp. HLT1-20. The sequence goes on from NZ_JBTNDR010000019.1 coordinate 36,297, forward strand.
TCGATGGACACGGGCTTGATGTGGTGCTCGTCGCAGGCCGGGCATTGGCCGGCGGCCTTGATGTCGCGGGTGACGTGGTTGTGGTGGACTGGTTCAGTCGTCGTCATGGTCATCTTCCTCTGTGCGGGATTCTAGTGGTGTGGATTGGCTGGTTGCGTAGGTGTAGACGCGGGCTGCTTGCCGTATGAAGGAATCGCTGGGGTCGGTGATGTCCGGGAGTCGGTTGAACCATCCGGCTTTCCATCCGAGGAGGTCGTTGGCGATCTCGGACCCTTCCTCGGCCTTGATGGGCATGAGGAGTCCAAGGAAGGATTCGCCGCAGGAGATCAGCATCCTGGACTTCAGCTCGGTGGGCTCGATCGCCAGTGGCTGGGCGTACGCTGCCGCAGCGTGAGCGAACAGCTGGAGGAGCTTGCCGTTGGTGACGATGCGGGCCGGCACGACGATGTCCGAGGCCAGCGCGTTGTAGAACAGGCTGGTCAGGTTCGGGTAGGTCGGTGAAACCTCGCCATTGGGGATACTGAACTCCTTACCAGGGAACAGACCGGAGACGTCCAGGAAGCGGAGCTCCTTGCCCGTGACGGTGATCCGCAGGGCGTCCCCTATGGAGTCATCCGGCTGGTTCTTCGACGCCTTGAAGATCGAAAGCAGTTCCTTGACCGTCGTCGGGGACAGCTCGAACACGTCCACGGTAGGGTCACCGGTCAGGTGGTCGTGCTCCCAGACGCTGGCGATGGCCATCGCGGCAGACACAGTGCTGGTCGCCTGGATAAACAGGTTCTCGTCTGTGACGGCCACGCGGATGTTGCAGAGGTTCCCGTAGGAATCGTCCTGAGCCACATGTGGGAGGACGGCTTGCAGCGCCTGGCGCAGGTCTTTGGTGTTCACGTCAAGGATCATGGGCGCACCGGACTCGGGTTGTGGCCAGCGAGGCGGATCTCTTTGGCTCCATCGGCAGCAACGGCACGGCTGGCACGGGATGCCATGTACCCGCCGGTCACGTCACCGCTCGTCGGGATGTTCAGGTCACTGTCGTCTTTCGGTGCCTGCTCTTTGACCTTGGCCGGGACGCCGTCGATCGTAGTGACGGGTTTGGTCTTGCTGGCCGTCGTCGGCTCGGCCGCCGAGGCGGGTCCGGGGGTCGAGAGTCCGACGGCGGGGCGTGTGCCGGGCGTCGAGGATGCGGGCCAGCGGGCGTAGATGTCGTACTTCTTCGGGTTCGACTCGGCCGGATGGGATTCTGCTTCGAAACCTTCCTTGCGCCAGGCGCTGCGTGAGGTGGGGGATGCCATGTCGATCTTGACCCTGGCCCACCGGCCCGGGTGATGCTTCAAGAGATCCTTGAGGCGTTCCTCGGTGCTCAGCGGCGGTTCACGCCAGTCAACTTCTAAAGCCACGATGGGTTCCTTTCTAGTCGCTGCAGCGGCACTCGGCCGTGAGTACGTTGATGGGGGATAGGCAAGACGGGCACTTGACGGGTGCGGTTGGACGTTCACGCTTCAGCATGGAGATGTCGGGGTTGTCGGTGCTCATGCGTTGACCGCTCTTGCTACGCCACGGAGGTGGATCTGCCCTGACGGGTGGTCCCGGTCCCGGGCCGCGTGGACCTCGTGCTGGCCAGAGATGAAAGCCGCCACCCTGGTAGAGAACGTCAAAGGGTTTTTGTCGATGCGGACAGTGTCGGGCGCGTACCAGAGCTGCAATAACCACGGTCCCTCCGGCAGCTGGCGGACACCGGCCCTGGGGTAACTCAGATCCCGGGCAATGACCGTGCGGGACCGGATCGAGAATGCAGAATATGCGTGCTGGGTAGGCTCAGGCTGCTGAGCGAGGAGCAGCTTGTGCCGGGCACCAGGAGAAAGCACAGCTGTGTCAGTCATTGGCTGCCTCGGCTTCTGGTGATTCACTCGCGGGTGTGCAACTTTCACAGGACTGATCAGTATCCAGAGCCTCGGCTTGTATACCGTCGCAGGAAGGACAGATGCGGCGGGTCTGCTCCGCACGTTTGCGCATGAACCCGCGCTCGAGGTCGTTCCACTCGTAGCCGTAGACGTCCTGTAGGCGGTCGCGCCAATCATCGCAGTAGTCGCCACCATTGGAGTTCGGGCCCCACGCGTCAATGTCACGCTTCAACCAGGACTCGGAGTAGCTGTTCTCACGAATATCAATGACGACGACGCACGCTTCCACGCCGAGCTTCGTCAAGGCCGCTTTGACGTCTTCCTTGGAAGCACCTTCTGGCAACCCAAGGAGGTTCTGTTGCTTGGCCCTGCAAACTTCATCTGCAGCTGCTTCAGCCATGATGCGCAGCGCCAGCCCCGGCTTTGGCGCCCGGACCCAGCCTTTGTACATCTCATGCCGGGTCTCCGCGGCAAGGGCAAGTTCCGCATCCAAGTCTTCCTGAGCCTTGCGGCGGGCAGCTGCTTCCTCGAGTTCCGCCTCAGTCATTTGAGGTTCACGCAGCGCCTTATCTTCCTCCGCCGTTAGCGGGGCATACCAAGTCGCGGTACCGGTGCGGTCATGATCGATCACAGCTACGTGGCCAGCAGCCACATGGGCCTCCGGAGACAGGCCACTGTCGGTGTGGCGGTGAGGACCGATCTCGGAAGTGCTCTCCACTACCATGGCGCCCACAGCCGACAACTCACGCTGTGTCTTCGGAGCCTGCTTCTGCGCCTTCCGCAATCCACGCCACCGTGTAACCGTCACGTTCCAGTTGTAAGTACCCCACGCGTCCAGCAACGCCGCCTGCGCTTCAGGGTCACCATTGAACTCAGCCAGGATCAGACCATCATCGATGTTCATCTGGCCGCTATTGATCCGCGCATGAGCTTTAGCCGGCGCGGCCGCCAACTTCTTCGACGTCCTCACCTGGTCCTGAGAAACACCCATGCCCTTGGCCAGCTCGGCAATGGTGCGGCCACCCAGATCCAACTCATTCGCAACATACTGGGCCCGCTCCATCAAGCTGTTGCCCACACGGTGCTGGTTCTCCTGATACTGGATGAGCCCCTGCTCCTGCTCCGACAGGCCCGCGCGGAGATCCACCATGATCTTCTTCAGACCTGCCACCTGCGCCGCGTCCACCCGACGGTGACCGGTAACGAGCCGGAACTTCGTCTTCGCCGTCGGATGCGCCACCACGACAGGGGCATGAATGATGCCCACCGACTTGATACCCGCAACCAGATTGTCGAAAGCCGCGTCATGAACAATCTCCTTACGGATGTTATTCGGATGCGCTTCCAGCTTCGCCAACGAAACTTCAATCAATTCACTCATTACTTCTCCATCTCAAATGCGAAACCTGCGAGGCCAGCCAGCAACAGCACAAGGCTGGCCACGTCCAGGGAATTGAAAACAGTGATCATCGGGCCAGCTGCCACAGTGACCAGGGCACCAGCCACCAGCAGCGGTAGCCACAAGACCAGACGACGACGCCGGGCTGCGACTCGCGGGGATGGCTGCATGACCGGGGCGCTCATCGTCGTGCCCCCGCAGCGGTTGCTGGGCAATCGACGAGCTCATACCGGACCGCGTCAGTACCATCCACGGAGACCGTGCGTGAATGCACATCGATCTCGAGGCGCATGGGCGAGGGGAAGTGAGTGCGGCAAATCTTCACTAGCTGATCCTTCAGCTCGTGGTTGTTCTTGTAGGTCACCTTGAGAATCGGGCGCCAGGGCGCACCCCCACCCTTGGGATGGATCACTGCGTTCTGAATCTTTCGGTAGCCGGCCATTACCAACCACCCCTACCAGCAGGCCTTACCGATGAGCCGAGGGCAGCACTCCGCATGCCCAGGGCTTGCGACATCGTCGCCGGGTAATTGGTGGCGGACGGCTTAGGGGTGATCACCATGGACGCCGGCAGTGCCACGGCGTTGGCCATGGCGTCGGCGGATGATGCACCGGCCGCTGATGCTGGGGGAACATCCGCCGCCGGCAGTTCTGGGGTTACCTCAGTGACGGAGGGGACTTTGTGGAAGCGTGCCTTCGCAGCGTGGATGTCGAGGGACAACTGCTGAGCCTTCGCCGCGATGTCTTCACCCATTGACACCAAGAGATCCGCGGGGGCCTCAGCCACACCATACTGATCAGCGTCGATCACGGCCTGGATGGTGCGCTGGAACTTAGCGACCAGGTGACGCAGCTCTGAGACCTGCTCCTGGCGGGCCCGGACAATTTCCACACGGGCGGGTGTCGGGGGAGTCACCGAGCGGTCCTGCTTGAACTTGAAGTCCAAGCCCCGGAAGAAGATGTTTACCGGGGTGAAACCACCAGCGGGAACGGATTTTGAGACAGGAGTATCCACGGCTTGTTATCCTTTGATCGTGACGGAACCAGCCCCGCACTTGCGGGACCTGGGGAAGTTGTTCGGGAGCGGTCCAGTGATTTTCTTGGCGGAAGGGAACTGGACCGCTCTTTTTTGTGCCCTAAAGGGGCGGGGATGACGCGGCTCGCTTGGGGGAAGAAACCGCATCACCCCCAGATGAAGGGGCATGAGACGGGGCGGCAGCGATTGGGGGAACTGCCGCCCCGCCCTGCAATCCACCGACACGATGCGGGAAGGATTCCGCAAAAGTGTCAGTGGTATCTCCTACAGTTGGCCTAGGCGCGTCAGGACCAGGCCCGGTCCGGACGGCACCAAACGAAGGAGAATTCTGATGGCCATCATGAGAGTCGGCGAGTTCCAAGTTGCAAGCGATGACTTGACTATCCGCCGCTACCAACGAGTCATTCTTAAGCAGCTGCAGCAGGGAAAGAATCTCTTCTTTCAGGGCGCGGGAACTCGAGGGGAGGATGACTCTGAGGAAACCGCATTTGTGGTGAACATCGGCCCGTCGAGTGATCTTGGGTTCCACTACGACAGTCTGCACGTGCCGCTGCTCAATGTCGACGACCCGCTGGCTAACTACTTCACGGGCCAGGTCGAAGCGGTGGGCATGCTGCTCTCGGGCGGTATTGATATGGACGACGATCTGCTCAAGAAAGCTCCTGCCGAGGACTGACGGACCACTTGCGACATTGACGCACTCGGCGCTCATGCTGTGGCCTTGCCTTGCATGGCGTCGCTGTCGGCGAGCGCGGCATCTACTTTGATGGCCTCTATGTCTGTGTGGCGGAACCTGCGGTGACCGGTGGGGGTACGGAAGTATGGCACCTTGTTGGCGTTCGCCCAGCGGCGCAATGTGTCGGCGTGTACGCCGAGTTCACTGGCTGCCTGGGCGACAGTAAGGATGCTGTCATCCTTCTTGTGGGTATACATACTTTGCATGGGGTAATAGTAGGCATACATAGTTTGTGTCTGTCAACTGACTAAGAGGATGTGAATTACAACTAATTCAGTGTTGCGTAGCTTTGCGTACATATGCCATACTCTGGAACATGACGACGCAACCAGCTCACATGCATGGACTAGTCCCCGAGTGGACGTTTGCTGACCGCCTGCGCAAGGCGCGCCTGACGTCCCACCTGACTCAGGAAGAATTTGCTGACCGCCTAGGGGCGAAGCCCGGGGCGTATTCGCACTGGGAGGCCGGGCGGAATACTCCTCGCCAGGTCGTTTCTATTGCTCAACGGATTGAGATGCTGACGGGGATCCCCGCCGCGTGGATGCTTGGGTTGGCCGATCCTTCGCCGCAGCCGGGCCCCGGCACGACGGCGAACCCGCGGACTAAAGATTAGAAGGCTCCTGCTCTATCCGCTGAGCTACCGAGGCGCGGCCATAAATACTGGCCGGATCTAAATTATCAGGTTTATTGACTTATCTCTTCCTCCACAGGCCCAGCCAGCTCCCAAGCAGTCCACAAATCCCGTTTTCCCACTGGTTCCGGCCGGAGCAAAGGCGTTTGCTGGATCCAAGGGATCACCGCCGCAGCTGCGGCCTAGAGAGAGGCAATGCCATGGCCAACACAATCACCATCAGGGGATTCGCAACCACGGGAATCGAGCTGCGCACCACGCCCGCGGGCCTGGTTGTGGGCGATTTCCGCATGGGTTCCAACGAACGCCGCCCCGATCCCATCACCAATGTGTGGGCAGATGGGCCCACCAACTGGTTCCGTGTCAGCGTTTTCCGCGCACTGGCCCAGAATGCGGCGGCAAGTATCCACAAGGGAGACCGGATCATTGTGGTGGGCAAGCTCAAGATCTACACATTCCTGCGCAAGGATGGAACGACGGGCACCAATGTAGAGATCGTGGCTGAAACGATTGGGTCAGACCTTCAATTTGGCACTGCTCACTACACTCGTGTCGCCAGTGCCCATCCTGCTGGCCGGGATTATTCCGGGAACGACGCCGATCCCACCACCGCGGGCGGGCTCACATCCGTTGGTGTTGGCGGGTCGTCCCACTTCCACGACGATGATCCTGACCCAGACGCTGCGGATGATGCGGTCCAAGACGGCGACCGCCGAGGAGAGGACTCAGAGGACACAGAAGCTGCAGCACTGCAGGAGGGGCAGGAAGCAACGGAAGACGGAGCGGTGGTCAATACGTCCACGGGCGAGCTCCTCAAAGAAGGCGTGCCGTTCTAGGGGAAATGGTCAAGTGCGGAGCCGGTCATGGCAGAATGGCGTGGTGACTTTGGAAAAGATGACATCCCGCCACCTGCCAGCCGTCCACCATTCCAGTGGGCGCACTGTTGGCGTGTCAGTCCTGCTGGCCGTCTCCATGGCTTTGGGTGGATGTTCCATGATGCCGTCGGGCGGCCAAGGTGACCAGGGCACCGGAGCCACGCAGGCAGCAAGCTCCGCAGCTCCTGCCAAGCAAGACGCCGCAAAGCCGGCGGAGAAGCCCGCCGAACCACCTACCGCGGCGCAGGAGCTCTCCGGCAAAGTGAAGACCTCACTCACCAAGTTGGCCAAAGTCACCAAGGCACCCAACAGAGAACAGATGATGGCCGCCATGCTGGAAGCCGGCGCGGTCAAGGAAAAAGTTGAACTCTCCGTTGACATCACGCCCACTGGCTTGGCTGTTGATGCCATTGAGTCCGCTACACGCGTCGCCGAGGAATGCGTCATTGGCCAGGTGCGCGACGGCAATGTAGCTGTGACGCTCCTGCCCGTGTTGGCATCCGGGCGCTGCTTCGTCGGCGATGTTCACTAATCCCCACACAGATGGCAGCGGCGCCGATGACGCCTTCCTCACTAAAGGCGTAGCGAATGTGAGTTAAGCGCCCGCACCCACTAGCCTTAGGGGTATGGCGGAATTTATTTACACGATGTCCAACACCCGCAAGGCTGTTGGCGACAAACTCATTCTTGACAACGTAAGCATGTCCTTCCTCCCGGGTGCCAAGATTGGCGTCGTGGGGCCCAATGGTGCGGGCAAGTCCACCATTTTGAAGATCATGGCTGGCTTGGACACCCCCTCCAACGGCGAGGCTCGCCTGAGCCCTGGCTACACTGTGGGCATTTTGCTCCAGGAGCCGCCGCTGAACGAGGAAAAGACCGTCCTGGGCAACGTCCAGGAAGGCGTTGGTGAGATCTACGCAAAGATCACCCGTTACAACGAGATCTCCGACGAAATGTCCAGCCCCGACGCTGACTTCGACACCCTTCTCGAGGAAATGGGCAAGCTGCAGGAAGCCATTGACGCTGCCGACGCTTGGGATATTGACTCCCAGCTGGAGCAGGCCATGGACGCACTCCAGTGCCCGCCGGGAGACTCCGACGTCACCGTGCTCTCCGGTGGTGAGCGCCGCCGCGTTGCCTTGTGCAAGCTCCTGCTGCAGAAGCCTGATCTGCTGCTCCTAGATGAGCCCACCAACCACCTGGACGCCGAGAGCGTGCAGTGGCTCGAACTTCACCTGAAGAACTACGCTGGCGCCGTCCTCGCGGTGACTCACGACAGGTACTTCCTCGACCACGTCGCGGAATGGATCGCCGAGGTTGACCGCGGCAAGCTGTACCCCTACGAGGGCAACTACTCCACGTACCTGGAGAAGAAGCGCGCCCGTTTGGAAGTCCAGGGCAAGAAGGACGCCAAGCAGGCAAAGCGCCTCACCGAGGAACTCGAGTGGGTCCGCTCCAACGCCAAGGGCCGCCAGACCAAGTCCAAGGCACGTCTTGCACGCTACGAGGAAATGGCTGCCGAGGCCGACCGCACGCGCAAGCTCGACTTCGAAGAAATCCAGATTCCGCCGGGCCCGCGCCTGGGCGGCATCGTCCTGGAAGCCGAAAACCTCAAGAAGGGCTACGGGGACCGTGTCCTGATCGACGGGCTCTCCTTCACGCTGCCGCGCAATGGCATCGTAGGTGTCATCGGCCCGAACGGTGTTGGTAAGTCAACCCTCTTCAAGACCATTGTTGGCCTTGAAGAGCTCGACGGCGGCAACCTCAAGGTGGGCGATTCGGTGAAGATCTCCTACGCCGACCAGAGCCGTGGCGGCATCGACCCGGACAAGACGCTGTGGGAAGTTGTTTCCGACGGTCTTGACTTCATTCAGGTGGGCAACGTTGAAATGCCTTCGCGCGCCTACGTTGCAGCGTTTGGTTTCAAGGGACCGGACCAGCAGAAGAAGGCAGGTGTGCTCTCCGGTGGTGAGCGCAACCGCTTGAACCTGGCGCTGACCCTCAAGCAGGGTGGAAACCTGTTGCTTCTGGATGAGCCCACTAACGACCTTGACGTGGAAACCCTCAGCAGCCTGGAAAACGCGCTGCTGGAATTCCCCGGCTGTGCCGTGGTGGTATCGCACGATCGCTGGTTCCTGGACCGAGTGGCCACCCACATCCTCGCCTACGAAGGCACCGATGAGAACCCGGCCAACTGGCATTGGTTCGAGGGCAACTTCGATTCCTACGAGGAAAACAAGATTGAGCGCATGGGCGCCGATGCGGCCCGTCCGCATCGCGTCACACATCGCCGCCTAACTCGCGACTAGTTCCCACATATCAGTCCCCAGCTGCTCCCTGACCCTCGTACCTCAGGTCAGGGTCCCTCGCAGCTGTGGGCCCACCCACGCCCTCCCGGAGCGCAGCCGCTGGCGCGTCTGCACTCCGGGGACCGCGGGTGCGTGGGCCCACACAAGAATGGCCGGTCCCCACAAGGGGGCCGGCCATTCTTGGTATCTGTCCAGCTCCAGCGGTTGGCGGGTCAACGCGTCCCCACGCCGGACCTAGAAATGCAAGTCAGTCGGTCAGTGTGCCCTCGGGGACGCGCATCATGCCCTCTTGGGCCACGGTGGCGACCAATACGCCGTCGCGGTTGAAGAAACGGCCAAGGTTCAACCCGCGGGCCTCGGAGGCGCTGGGGGACTCGGCAACATAGAGCAGCCAGTCGTCCACCTGGAGCGGGCGGTGCCACCACATGGCGTGGTCAAGGCTGGCCACGCTGATGCCGGGCATGGCCCAGCTGATGCCGTGCCGGCGCAGCGACGGTTCCAGCAACGTGTAGTCGCTGGCGTAGGCAAGGGCAGCCCGGTGCAGGTTCTGGTCTGTGGGCATGGGGCCCAAGGTCTTGAGCCAGACGGCCTGGTGCGCCACCTTTTCGCCCTTGACGTCAAAGTAGATATTGGCGCCAACGTGGCGGATGTCGAAGGGGCGCTCATACGCCCACGCCTGGGCCACGGGGTGGTCAATAGCACCCAGCAGCTGGGCCGACGTCGGCAGTGTTTCAGGGGCGGGAATGCCCTCAGGCATGGTGTCCTGATGCTCAATGCCGTGGTCGGGGCGCTGGAATGAGGCGATCATTGACAAAATGGGGGCACCTCCCTGGTATGCGTGCGCCCGGCGGGCCGAGAAGGACCGGCCGTCGCGAAGGCGCTCAACACCGAAGGTGATGGGGGAGGCGGCGTCGCCCGGGCGCAGGAAATATCCGTGCATGGAGTGCATGAGGTGTTCGCTGCCCACCGTGCGTGAGGCTGCAACCAGCGACTGCGCCAGAACCTGTCCGCCAAAAAGGCGCGGGCGCGGTGCATTGGCATCGCCCAGGCCCACAAAAATATCTTCATCCGTCTGGGCCCCGCCGGCGTCGGAAAGCTCCAAGATACGCAGGAGGGTTTCCATGGGGTCAGCAGTTGGTGGCATCGCATTCATAAACGTGACTCTATGTGTCTGCGGGCTGTGGCGACAAATGGTCTTTCGGGCATGAATCAGCCCGCTCAGGGCGGCTTTGCTGTGACCTTGCCAACTTCGATTGGTGGCGCCCCTGCGGCTTTGACATGATGAAAGCATGGCATCAGGCATCCAGATCTCCCAGCAAATACGTTTCGGCGACATTGACTCGTACGACCACGTCAACAATGTTGTCTTCCTGCAGTATTTGGAGGATGCCCGCGTACAGCTGACTTACGCTGAATTGCCCGGCGGCGGCACCTTCCAGGACCTGGTGGGCCAAGACCTGTTCACCTTGGTGGGCCGCAATGAAATCGAGTACCTGGCACCGATCAGCTTCCGCCCCACACCGATCTTCGTCAACATTTGGATCACCAACATCGGCGGCTCCAGCTTTGACTTCGGCTACACGGTCACTGAAGCTGACACCTCAGTCATCTACGCCCAGGCCGCCACCTCCATGGTGCTGGTCTCCCGGAGCACCGGCCGTCCGGTCCGGCTCACCGAGCCCCAGCGCAGCGCCCTCGAGGCGTGGCGCGGAGACCCCGTGCCGTTCAAACGCAGCCCCAACCGCCCCGTCGCCACCGCTGAGGGGACCCGCTGATGTCCACCGCCACCCACACAGATGAACTGGTTCTGGCCGACGCCGGAACCCTCGCCGATTTGCGCACCTTTGTGACCCGCGCCCGTGCCGCGGACGACGGCGCCATCCGGCTTCAGGGGGCCGGTCACGTCCTCGCCGCCTATGTGTGCGTCATGCGTGCCAAGCTTCTGGGCGAAGGCACCCCCACCATTCTTGGCCTGCGCACCATGGGGTTGGCGTCGCCGTCGAGCATTGATGTGACGGTCTCGCTGGCCTCGGTGGCCGACCGGCTGGCCCGCATGGACTACGACGACGTTCGGCTGCCAGTGCCGCCCATGACCGTGAACGAATCGTGGGCTGCCGTGAGTGCGCCCCGCAGTGCGTGGGAGGAGGTGGCTACTGTCTCCGCCGACACCCTGATTGCTGTTGCCAAGGCCGGCGTGCAGGAAATTGGCCAGATCATCCCGGTCAATCCGGGCGCGCTGTTGGTGAACAACGTTCGAGCCTCTGTGTGGGGCCGGCCCATGGATGCTGTGCCCGGCGATGTGCCCGGTGGTGCGGCGTTCGCGGCCTACGCACTGGGCTTTGTGGCACCCGGCGAAACCGGGACTATTTTTCGTTCTCACAAATGGTTGCGCATCAGCACCAACCGCGGCCACATCCTGGTCCGCCCCAAGTCAGTGCTGTAGCCCTTCCGCTCGAAGCCTCCCCGGCCTCGCGAACGTACAGTTGATGCCGATGTTGCGCTCCAACATCGGCATCAACTGTACGTTCGGCAGGTGGTTTTGGGGCGGGGATCCCCGGTGGGTAAAACCGGTCCTTGCCACGTGATGCGGACTGAGGATAATGGGTTTCAACGCTGTCTCATTGGCCTGCCGACTGTGGGGACGGAGTCGGCTGGCTGTTCAGTGGGGCCGGTATTGTTTGGAGGGGGTCGCCATGCTGTCGCGGGCGAAGGCCGGAAGAATCTCAGCTGCCGTGCTCCTCGCCGTCGTTATGGCCTTGGGCGGTTGTGGCGCAGGCCCCCAACAGGGCCCTTCATCCGGGGAATCGTCGACGCCGTCGCCCGGGTTGGAGACCAAGCCGGCATGGACTGCCGGGGCAACCTCGGAAACCTCCGGCCAGAACAACAGTGGCCCGCTCGCCTGGCTGCCGCCGGGCCCCGTGGATCCGGCCGATCCTCCCCAAAGCCAGTGGTACCTCCTGCTGGCAAACAAGGACTGCAACGGCCTAGCCGTAGCCGTGGACACCGGGAACGCCAGCACCGACGACGGACTTGCGCTCTGGGGCGCGGCCGCGGCCGTTTGCCGTGCCGTATATCAAGGACAATCCTCGGGGTGGACGGACGCCGCGGCCGGATTGGCTCCGCTACAGGAGCCGGAGCCCGAGCGCTGCCTTGACCGGGCGGCCTACCAGCTCGTGGCGGCCTTGCTTGCCGTGCACGCCCAGGACCCTGCCGCTGCCCCAGACCCGGTTGCCGGGACCGGAACTGCCTGTCCGCTGGGCTTGACGGGCCTAGACGCGTTGGATGGTGAGGGCCCAACAGCCACTCCCTCCAGCGGCCTAGCCGGCGGCCGTTTCCAGCTGGCCGGACGCTTCCAAGACGTCGTGGCGGTTGTGGTCGGCGGGCAGCGTGTGGCAGCCGAAGCGGACCCGGAGCAGCCGGGGCGCTGGAACGTGGCCATCCCGGCGGTGGATGCGGCCAGCACCGTCACGGTGACAGCCGAGGGAAGCGCGGGACCCATCCCGGGCTCCCTCACCTTCACGTACCTGGACGCCACCGGAGCATCCCCCTCAGAGGACAACCCGACTTCCGATCCTCCCCGCGATCTGCCGGCCACCCTTGAAAGCGGCGGGTGATGGGCAGCGGAGACAGTGCGTCAGGGCAGCCGACGGAAAACTCAAACGCGGGATTTGCGGACGCCAACGTCCAGTCGATGCTGGCCAAATTCCTGGCGGTGGTTTCCTCGATTGGCCCACCCGTCACGGTTGCCACAGCACTGTTGGTCTACTTTGGCTGGGCCCGCTCCGACGCGCAGGCCCGGGCCATGGGTCTGGATGTCAGCTTGTTCGGCTATTCGGTGCAGGACTACGCCCTGCGGAGCATCAGGTCCTTGTTCTTTCCGCTGGTCTGCATCTTGCTTATTGGCCTGCTGTGGCTGGCCGCGGATAGCTGGCTCCGCGGCCAGCTAACTTCCGGAAAGCGGGGTGCATGGGTGGCCCGGATGGCCAGGGTGGCGATGGTGTCCGGTCTAGTCATCGCCGGCGCGTGCTGGCTGCTCGCCATAGTGCGCCCGGCAGGTGTGTTCCTGGTGGTGCCGTTTCTCATGGCGGGAGCCGTCCTTGTGGCGTGGTGGGGTGTGCGCCTGCGCCGCCTTGCCCTGGCGGGGCAGCGGCCCCAGGCTACGGGCCGCGCCGTTCTCCAACACAGGGCCCTGGAGGCCACCTTTGCGTTCACCTTGGTGACGGCGCTGTTGTTCTGGGGGACCTCGGATTTTGCCCAGGTGGTGGGGCGCGGGCAGGCGGCCGCCGTCGAGGCGCAAGTGACCTCGCTGCCGCGCGCGGACGTCTACAGCCACGCTGCTCTGTCTATTGGCGCCCCCGGGGTAAAACAGGAGGTGCTGGGTACGGCCGACGCCCCCCTCCACAAATACACCGGCCTGCGCCTGTTGGTGGCCAGCGGCGGCCGCTTCTTCCTGCTGCCAGATAGCTGGACGCTTGGCCGGGGAACGGTGGTGGTGCTGCCGGATAACGACTCCGTCAGGCTGGAGTTCGGCAAGCGCTAGGGCTGCCGGGCACAAGTCGCACCCAGGACGGCCCGCCGAACGTACAGTTGATGCCGATGTAGCGCGGCAACATCGGCATCAACTGTACGTTCGCGGGCCGGGGCGGGGCCGGGGCGGGGCTTAGGCGGAGTTGACCAGCGAGTGGGCTGCGCGCTCCAGATAGTCCCACAGCGTGGCCTCGTGCAGGGGGGACAGCTCGGCGGCATCCACGCCCTTGCGCATGGCGGCCAGCCAGTGGTCGCGCGCCTCCGGAGTCACAGCAAACGGGACGTGGCGCATGCGCAGGCGCGGGTGGCCGCGTTCCTCCAGGTAGGTGCGCGGGCCTCCCCAGTACTGCTCGATGAACATCAGCATGCGGTGTTCGGCCGGGCCCAGATCCTCCTCGGGGTACAGGGCGCGCAGCAGCGGGTCCGCCGCCACGCCCTGGTAAAACACGTGGATGATCTTGGCGAACGTCTCGTGGCCGCCAACCTGCCCGTAGAACGTGTCCGAGTAGTCGGTGGGCGCCTCAGGGACATTGCCGGCCGCGGCGCTGAGGGGGATCATGGTGGGCTTTTGCTCGGAACTCATGGCGTTCATGGGCTTTCTAGTCTGAGGATTCTGATGGTTCGTTGGTCAGGGGCGTGGACGACGCCGGGACTGGCCCGGGTGCCGGGGCGGGACCGGTGCCCGGGGTGCTGGGGGAGACGGTCGGTTCCGGTGCCGGTTCCTGATAGCTGCCCTTGGACCGGTTGCCCAGGCGCAGAATTTCACCGTTACGCAGGTACCACAAGGTGCCGTCCTCGGCCATGACGCGGGTGATGCGCAGGCCCAAGTATTCCACCGTGCCAATGACCTCACTGGTTTGGATGACATCGCCGATCCCGTACTGGTCCTCAATGGTGATGAAGACACCGGCCAGGAAATCACGGATCAGTTGCTGGGCACCAAAACCAATGGCGATGCCCATGACGCCCACGCTGGCCAGCAGGGGCGCAATGTTCACCCCAAAGGAAAGCAGCACATAGAAGCCTGTCACCACGGCAACAACGGCTGTCAGGATTGAATTTAGCAAGGTGCCAATGGTGTGGGCCCGCTGCACCCGGCGTTCATGATCCAGGGCACGAATCATGGGGTCCATGCCGCGCAGCATGGGTGCGGCCCAGCGCATGGAGGTCTGGCCCAGCCGGCCACGCTCGGACTTGGCAGGTTTGAGCAGGAGGCGGATGAGATAGTGCAGAACCAGCCAAACGACCAGCCCCACGACTATCGCAATGCCAGCCTCAAGGAGGTTGTCCAGGAGGGAGTCGCCGGGGTTGTTAATGCTTTCCAAACCTTGCACGCTGTGTTTACCTTGCATCTGTGGGGGGACAGGGAACCCTTCCACCCTAACGCGGACCTGCTGCGGAATCAGTCCTGTGTGGGCGCAAGCACTCCTGGCACGTGGTGCACGGGGAAGTTCACGCTGCGGGCGATGAAACATTTGGCCGCTGCCTCGGCATGCAGTGTCAGTGCCAGGGCCTCGGTGGCGGGATCGGCCACGGCGATCCGCGGATGCAGGGTGACGGATTCAAACTGGCCGCTACCGTCCGGGTTCAGCTTCAGCGTGCCTGTGGCCGTGTCCTCATATTTGGTGACGACCACCCCGTGCATGACGGCCACGTGAAGGTAGGAGAGCATGTGGCATTGCGAGAGGGCTGTGACCAGTAGCTGCTCCGGGTTCCAGCGCTCCCGGTCGCCATGGAAGGTCCTGTCCGCGGAACCCAACAGGGTGGGCAGGCCAACGGCCGTGACACTGTGGTCACGGCCGTAGGCCCTGTAAGCGGAGGTTCCGGCGCCCCGGTTGCCCGTCCAAAAAACATTTACCTCGTAGTGGTGAAGGTTCAAAGCCATAGGCTAAGCGTAGCGCCCTACAGGAACACCTTCAGGGCCGCCGTGTACCCGTACAGGTAGCCGCCGGCGGTTGGGTGGAACACAAACGGGTTTGCTTCCCCTGGTCCCACAATCCATGGTGATGCCGAGGGAATGCCATGCCCGGCAAAGGCCCACGCCACAGGCACAAAACGGGCACCGTTGCTCAGTGCCGAGATGGCGAGGGTGGTGTTGAGCAGATCGGCGGCGCCGTTCATCAACTTGGCTGCCTTAACCAGGTCGGCGGGATACCCAAGCGCGGCCATGTTGCCCGGCTCAAACAGCCGGGGGTAGCCCACGAAAGCGATCTTCGCCGTCGGGACCTTGGCCTTGATGGCCCTAACCAGCGACTTGATCTTGGCGGGCAGCTGCGTCAGCTTTTGGAGCGAAGCGCTCAAGGCCGCCGTGCAGCTGGGGCTCTGCGGAGCAGCCAGGCAGGCCGCGGAAACTGCGCCGGTGCCAATGTCATTGCCACCCACAGTCAGGGTGACCAGTTTGGTGGTGGCAGGCAACAGCGGCACCTGGTAGCTCTGGACGTCACTCGTGGTGGCGCCATAGCAGGCAAGGTTGAGCATGACTTTGCCGGTTGCGGCCGCATAGTCATTGCCGTAGCCGTTGGGGCTTTGCAGGCACGGCAGGGCCTCGTTGCCGCCGCCCGTTCCTGCAGAGTAGGAATCGCCCATCACCGTGTAGTTGACAGGCGGTGCCGATTGGGCCGTGGCCGGTACGCCGGCCACTCCCGCGATGAGCCCCAGACTCAGCAAAGCCGCTGCGCCTGTGCGCGCGGCCAACTTCCTCAATGTTAGCGAGTACATGCCCTGAAGCTACCCCTGAAACTGCTGCGGCGGTAGACTCTGGGGCACGATTGTTTTCACCGCTTCCGCGGCCGTGGAGGCGTGAAAAAACACCGTCAAAAAGCCTCCCGCAACTGGCAAAGAGTACCGGCCGCGGGAGGCTTTTTAGGTGAAAAGCTAGTGGTCGGCGGCCTGCGCCTTCAGCGCCCGCACCACGCCGTCCCGGCTCTCCACCAGCAAACGCCGCAGTGCCGGGGTTGCGTCGCCCAACGCAGCCAGGAACGCATCCGTGGCTTCCACTGTGGCCTCCGAGATGAGCTGGGAGGGGTAGAGCCCGGTGATGATGGTGGAGCTGATCTCGTAGGACTTCTCCGCCCAGACCCGCTCGATCGCGGCAAAGTACGCGCCCACATACGGTTCCAGCAGGCTTGTGTCCCAAACCTTGGTGAAGCCCGCGATGGCTGCGCGCTGGATCGAGTTTGCTGCATCACCTTGTACGACGACGGACTCCCAGGTCCCAGCCTTAGCCCCGGCCGTGGGGGTGGCCGCGTGTGCGGTTGCTGCCGCGAGCTGTCCGGTCTGGGTGTTGTCCAACGCCAGGGCGGCGTCAATGACGGCACCGTTTGCCCGGCTGCCGGCCGCCAGGGAGGTCAGGAATTCCCAGCGCATGTCAGTGTCCAGTGTCAGTGAGTCCAGTTCCTGGTCCCCGTCCAGCAGGGCCTGGACCAGATCCAGCTGCGCACCGGACTGCGCGTGCGCGGCGAAGGCCTTGACGAACTGCAACTGCGCGTCGGAGCCGGCCACTGCCGATTGCGCCAGCGCCCAGAGGGAGTCGGCGGCAGCCACTGCGGTGGCTTTCTGGTGCTCCGGGGCAACGTAGTACCCCAGTGCGGTGGCCAGCTGGCGCAGCAGCACCATGATGACGGTGGAATCGGATTCCTGGCCAATCGTGGCCAGCACAAACTCGACGTATTCGCGGGCCGGGGTTTCGCCGTCGCGCGTGGCATCCCAGGCCGATGCCGAGACAAGGGTCCGCGGCAGCGATTCCTTGAAGTCCTGCAGGTGTGCCTTGGCCGTGGCCAAGGAGACGGCATCGAGGCGGATCTTGGCGTAGGCCAGGTCGTCGTCATTGAGCAGGATCAGGGCCGGGCGCTGCATGCCAACCAACTCCGGAACGGATGTGGATGCGCCGTCCACGTCGAGCTCAACCCGGTGGGTCCGGACCAGCTTGCCGGCATCCTCGCCGTCGGCGGCCAGGTTGTAGAAGCCGATGGCTGCACGGTGCGGGCGCAGCGTGGGGTGCTCGGCAATCGCTGACTGGAGGATGGCGAAGGAGGTGATGGTGCCGTCGTCGGACACCTCAAGGGCGGGCTTGAAGGTATTGACACCGGCCGTCTCCAGCCACTTCTGCGTCCACGCGGAGAGGTCGCGGCCACTGGCGGCCTCCAGCTCCACCATGAGGTCCGGCAGCTCCGTGTTTCCCCAGGCGTGCTTGCCGAAGTAGGCGCGCACACCGGCCATGAACTCCTCCTGGCCCACCCACGCCACCAGCTGGCGCAGCACCGAGGCGCCCTTGGCGTAGGTGATGCCGTCAAAGTTGACCAACACATCCTCAAGATCGTTGATCTCGGCCTTGATGGGGTGGGTGGAGGGCAGCTGGTCCTGGCGGTAGGCCCAGCTCTTCTCCAGTGACGAGAACGTGGTCCAGGCGTCAACGTACTGGGTGTTCTCGGCGGCGGCCAGGGTGGACATGAACTCGGCGAAGGACTCGTTGAGCCACAGATCGTTCCACCAGCGCATGGTGACGAGGTCGCCAAACCACATGTGGGCCAGTTCGTGCAAAATGGTGATGGCGCGGCGTTCCACCATGGCGTCGGTGACCTTGGAGCGGAACACGTAGCTTTCCAAGAACGTGACGGCGCCGGCGTTTTCCATGGCGCCGGCGTTGAATTCCGGCACAAAGAGCTGGTCGTACTTGGGGAACGGGTACGGGGTGCCGAACTGCTTTTCGAAGAATTCAAAGCCCTGGCGGGTCAGCTCAAACACGTTTTCCGCGTCCATGAATTCCATGAGTGACTTCCGCGCAAACACGCCCAGCGGGATGGTGCGGCCATCGGAGCTGGTCAGTTCGCTGCGCACACTCTCATAGGGGCCGGCGATCAGGGCCGTGACATAGCTGGACATGGTCAGGGTGGGCTCAAAGTGCCAGGTGGCCTTGCCCTCGCCGGCGGCCTCGGGGGCCGGGGTGGGGGAGTTGGAGATGACGTCCCAGTGCGCAGGCGCGCTCACGTGGAAGGTGAACTGGGCCTTCTGGTCGGGCTGCTCAAACACGGCAAACATGCGGCGGCTGTCCGGCACCTCAAACTGGCTGTAGAGGTACACCTCGCCGTCCACGGGGTCCACAAACCGGTGCAGGCCCTCGCCGGTGTTCATGTACAGCGCGTCGGCTTTGACGGTGAGCACATTTTCCGCGGCGAGCGTGGGCAGCTGGATGCGTACGCCGTCGGACACCTGGGCAGGGTCAAGATCCACACCGTTGAGGGTCACCTGGTGCACTGCGGAGGTTACCGCGTCGATGAACGACGCCGATCCCTCCTTTGCGCTGAACGCCACCGTGGTGGTGGAGGCGAAGGTGGTGTCCGAGGTGGTCAGGTCAAGTGTCACGTCATAGTTTTTGACGGTGAGGGTGGCCGAGCGCTCAATGGCTTCGGCACGGGTCAAATTCATACCAGGCAAGGTATTGCCTTCCGTTCATTGGGTGGGTGGAGCAAAGCCGCGGACCCTGAGTGGGCGTGTCCGGCGGCACATTGAAATGATTCTTACACGTTACTGCTCCGGAGCCTGCCGTGGTGCCAACAGGGCCGCTTTTGATCGGGGCATGTGCGTGGGGCAGGGTTGGCAGGAGAGTTGATAGCTGACAAGTGTGAAGGTGAGGCGTTTTTCGTGGGGGAGCAAGTGCGCGGTGTTGAGGCGGAGGGGGCGTACAACCGGCGGTGGTTGACTAGCCTGATGGTGGGGCCCTTGCTGCTGGGCGTTTTGGCGGCTGTTTGGCTGCTCACGGTGGCGGACCGGCTGCCTGAGGAGCTTGCCTCGCACTGGAACGGCCGGAACGAGGTGGACGGCTGGATGTCGCTGGCCGGCACGGCGTGGATGGCCGTGGGCATGGGGGCACTTGGCGCCGTGATTGCCTCGATGGCGCTGCTGCTGCGGGCCCCGTCAACCCTGCTGGCCCGCATCGGTGTGGGCTTTGGCCTTGCCATCGGTGGCGTATCGCTTGCCATGACTGTGGCCGTGGTGGCCGGGCAGCTGGACGTCGTGGACACCTCGCAGGCGCAACTTTCCGGACCCGCCATGGCTGCCGGTGTGGGGTTGGCGTTCGTGGTGGCTTGCGTGGCGGCGTGGCTGTACAAGCCCGGCGAGGTGGACCGCTCGCAAAGCCCCGAGGTGCTGGCGGCCAACGATGCGGCCACTGCTTCAGGGACTGTCCGGGCTGCGCTGGACCGGGCAGCCAGGGGGGAAACCCTGCGCATCAAGGTGTCCATGGGTGCGTGGTCCTGGGCGTTCAGTCTGGGATTGGGTGGCATAGTTGCCGTCAGCAGCTACTTCATTTTTCCCATTCTGGCCCTGATCGGTGTCGTGGTGGGTGCCATCACCTGGTTGTTCAGCTCGGGCACGGCCGTCATCGGCCCGGACGGTGTCAAGGTGCTCGCCGCCGGCCGCTGGAGGCTCATGCCGCTGCAGTGGAAGGAAATACGTGCTGCTTCCGTAGAACACATCAAGGCCCTTGACTACGGCGGCTGGGGCTATCGCATGGGCGGCGGCAGCGTTGGCTTCATCATGGCCAGCGGACCGGCCCTTGTCATGAAAGTGGGCTTCCATCAGAGTTACGTCATCTCCATGCCTGATGTTGAAACGGCCGCGGAGGCTGCCGCGCTGGTCAACGCTTACGTCCTTGCCGGAACAGTGAAAAACTAGAGCTATGGGATACGGCAGCGGAGAGGGCACCACGCGCGATCGGCGTATGGACGCGCGGGCATTGCGGTTTGCCATCATTTTTGCCGTGCTGCTCTCCGCAGCGTTGCTCCTTGGCGGCTTCCTCATCAGGGCACAGTTGCCCAACGGTGTGGTGCTGCCCCTGGGAGGCAGCCCCCTGCCGGTTCCCCTGTTCCTGGGGATCGGGGTGGTGCTGATCCTGCTGCTGGGTGCAGGACTGGGCAGCCAGGGCGCCCGCATTTCCCTGCCGTCCACTGCGCGGCGCGTGCTCCTGGGTGTTGCCGTGGCGCTGCAATTGGCTGTCTTTACCCTTTTCGTCGCCACGCTCCTGGGACAGGGAGCACAGGGAGGGCTGCCCCCTGTACGGGTGGATGGCTTTGTGCTCCTCATGGGCTGCGGACTGGCCGCCGCCATGGGGGTGGTGCTCGCCATGACCTTCAAGCCTGTTGAGCAGTGGAGCGCCGCCGACGACAGGGCCATGGCGCAGGCGTTGGCGGCCCAGGCGGATCCAACAGCCGCCAATGACCAGCTGGCCTACTTCCTACACCCCCGCAGTTCCGTCATCATCATGATCCTGCTGACAGGCATCCTGCCGGGCACTTTTCTGGCGCTGATCAACCCCTGGATCTTTGTCGCGTCCGCCGGGCTTGCCCTGCTGGTGGTGGGCATGCTCTGCGCAACCGTGGAAGTGGACAGGATGCAGCTGCGCGTGAAGTTGTTGGGGGTGGTGCCCGTGCTGATCGCCCCGTGCGAGGGGCTGGACGCTGCAGTTTCACTGGACATCGTTGCCAAGGACTATGGCGGCTGGGGCCTGCGCAGGCACAGCGGCTCCGTCAGCTACCTGACACACTCGGGCGCCGCCGTCGTGCTTCGTCAAAACGACGGCGGGAGGGTGGTTGTCAGCGCCCCGGACCTGGACATTGCCGACGATCTGGCCCAAATCCTGAACCGCCGGGCAGGAAAGGCTCCGGGCCAACACTGACCGGTGCTGGACTTGGCGCCGCCATGGGTAGGCTTGAGCATGACGTAATCACCCGCACAGACGAAGGAATCCTCATGCGCGTTCACATCGCAACAGACCACGCCGGCATGGAGCTCAGCGCCCACCTCATCACAGCCCTGGCCGCCAAGGGCTACGACATGGTTGACCACGGCCCGCAGGCCTACGACGCCGAGGACGACTACCCTTCCTTCTGCATCAACGCGGCGCTCGCAGTGGTTGCCGACCAGGCTGCCGGCGTGGATGCACTGGGCATCGTGCTGGGCGGCTCCGGCAATGGAGAGCAGATTGCCGCCAACAAGGTCAAGGGCGTCCGTGCAGCACTGGCCTGGAACCTTTCCACGGCCAAGCTGGCCCGCGAACACAACGACGCCAACGTGGTTGCCGTGGGTGGCCGCCAGCACAGTGTTGATGAAGCCACGGAGATCATTGAAGCGTTCCTGGCCGAGCCGTTCAGCGACGCCGAGCGCCACGTGCGCCGCATTGGCAAGATCGCCGCGTACGAGACAACTGGCGAAATCGTTTAGCAGTTCCTCCGCCGCCGGCCGGGAGGGGCATTCCTGCCTCTCCGGCCGGCGCCCCCGCCTGATCGCCAATACGCCAACCATGTCCAGGAGGAGCAATGCCCGAGGGTCATTCAGTGCACCGCTTGGCGCGGCAGTTCCAGGACGTCTTTGGCGGGGCCGGGCTGGCAGTCTCCAGCCCGCAGGGGAAGTTTGCTGCCGGAGCCGCCAGACTGGACGGCCAGGTCCTGGACTCTGCGCAGGCCCATGGCAAGCAAATGTTCCTGTATTTTTCCCACGACCTGGTGATGCGCGTGCACCTTGGCCTCTATGGGGCGTGGGATTTTGGCGGCGACTCCACCTTCGCCGGAGCCTCCGGCATTGGGGCGCCGCGGCGCATCGGCGAGCGGGAAGTTGCCGGTGACGGCATGCCAAGTGAGCGTTACAACGGTCCGCCCGAGCCCAAGGGTGCAGTGCGCGTCCGTCTGGTCTCGGAGCATGGTTGGGCGGATCTGCGCGGGCCCACGGCCTGCGAGGTTCTCACGCCTGCCGAGGCTGTGGTTGCCCGCAACAAGCTGGGCCCCGATCCGCTGAACAACAGAGCAGGTGACGCCGCCGAGTTTGTCCGCCGCATCCGCAAGAGCAGCACCAACATTGCCTTGCAGCTCATGAAACAGGAAGTGCTGGCAGGGGTGGGCAATGTGTACCGTGCCGAGGTCTTGTTCCGTTTGGGCCTGGACCCGATGCTTCCCGGTACCGGATTGCAGGCCCAGGAGGCGCAGGCGCTGTGGGCTGACACGGCCCGCATCATGGCCGACGGCGTGCGCGACGGCCGCATCATCACCACCGAGCTGGCGGACCGGCCCTCCTGTCTGGGCGTGGGCGTGGGGCTTGCCACTTCCGGTGTGCGGCCCAACAAGGACGTTCCTGTGGACGAAGCCCACTACGTGTACAAGCGTGAGGGCCGCCCGTGCAGGCATTGCGGCACCGACATTGCCATGAAGGAGCTGGGCGGCCGGAAGCTGTATTGGTGCCCATCCTGCCAAGGCGGCTGATCCCGGAAAATTGCCGCCGCAGCTCGATTTGCAGGACCGGCAACAGGGTTGATAGGGTTACAGCGTTGTTCGGCCGCAAGCCGAAAAATAGGGGGGCGTAGCTTAATGGTAAAGCCTTAGTTTTCCAAACTAATGACGCGGGTTCGATTCCCGTCGCCCCCTCCACATGAAAAGCCCCGGCCAGCTGGCTGGGGCTTTTTCGCGCCCAAACGAACCCCGGGTGGCCGCCGTCGTGCGCAAAAACGGCAAACGGCACGCGGGGGAGTGCCGATTGTGCATCTGGGAACTTTTGCCCGTAGACTGTCTCGGGCAACTACGGGGCGTAGCGTAGTGGCTAGCGCGCCTGCTTTGGGAGCAGGAGACCGCAGGTTCGAGTCCTGTCGCCCCGACTTCAGCATTATCCGGTTCACGTTTGGTCAGTGACTGCCCATGTGCTGGGCCAATATATCCATCAACAGACCATCAGGAGTACCACGCTGTGAAGAGCGCTGTCGAAAACCTCACACCTACTCGGGTAAAGCTCGAAGTTGAGGTTTCTTTTGAGGAATTGAAGCCCAGCATCAAAGAGGCTTACAAAACGATTGGCACGCAGGTCCAGGTGCCTGGCTTCCGTAAGGGCAAAGTCCCCACGTCGCTGATCGATCAGCGCGTTGGCCGTGGCTACGTTCTGGAAACAGCCATCAACTCCGGCCTCAACGGCTGGTACCAGGAAGCTGTTGTCGAGAACAAGCTCATCCCCTTGAGCCGTCCCGAGGTTGAAATCACCGAAGTTCCGGACCCCTCCGGCACCGACGGTGTCGTCAAGTTCCACGTTGAACTGGACATCCGCCCCGAGATCGAACTGCCTGACTACTCCGGGCTTGAGGTTGAGGTTGAAGCTGCTGAGGCTTCCGAGGAAGACGCCATCAAGGCACTGGACGAGCTGCGCGCCCGCTTCGGCACCTTGATCGCTGTTGACCGCCCGGCTGTCGAGGGTGACTTCCTCACCATCGACATCGCCGCCAAGATCGACGGCGAAGACGTTGACTCCGCGTCCGACCTTTCCTACCAGATCGGTGCCGGCAACATGCTTGACGGCCTGGACGAGGCTGCAACAGGCCTCTCCGCCGGCGAAGAAGCAATTTTCAACACCAAGCTCGCCGGTGGCGAGCACGCAGGTGAAGAAGCGCAGGTGACCGTGAAGGTTTCCTCCGTGAAGGTCCGCGAATTGCCTGAGGCAAACGACGACTTCGCTCAGTTGGCTTCCGAGTTCGACACCATCGCCGAACTGCAGGAAGACCTGGCCAAGCAGGCTGCCGAGTCCAAGACTGTTGAGCAGGGTGTTGAGGCCCGTGACAAGGTTCTCGAGAAGCTCGTTGAGCTCGTTGAGGTTCCCGTTCCTGACTCCGTGATCGCTGATCAGCTGGAGCAGCACTTCAAGCCGGAGAACGCACACGGCACCGAAGAGCACGACACCGAGGAGCACCGCGCCGAGGTCAAGGAAAACACCGAGAAGGCCTTCCGCAACGAGATCATCCTCGATGCGATCGCTGAGAAGGAAGAGATCGGCGTCAGCCAGGCTGAACTGATCGACTACATTGTTTCCTCCGCCAGCCAGTACGGCATGGACCCGAACCAGTTCGCCCAGATGCTGGACTCCTCCGGCCAGGTCAACATGATCGTCGGAGAAGTTCGCCGCCGCAAGGCATTGGCCGCTGTTCTGGCCAAGGCATCCGTCAAGGATTCCACCGGCGCTGCAGTGGACCTGAGCGACTTCGTTTCGGTTGCTTCGGAAGAAGAGACCACCGAAGACGACGTCATCGAGCCCACAGCAGTTGTGGATCCGGGCGAAGCCCGCATCTAGTGCGCTCCCCGTTCAGGGGTAAATAGTTTTGCCAACCGTTGCCGGTTCCTTCTCGAAGGAGCCGGCAACGGTTTTTTGTGGCCCATATTCAGAGCCGCCACGGGGCCCCTTTATTCCCCTACGCGCAGGGCGAACGGGTATCGTGCGCCTACAGCGAACAGTGTACTGATGGACGCCAAAGCGCCGCCAAAAAGGGCTACTGTCCAAGTAGTGAACATTAGTGATGGTTACGTTGGGCCCGCCCAATGGACCGCACGAAGGAGAGGTAAACCCACCATGGCACAGCACACCACCCCCACGATGGCTAGCGCGGACCCGAACGGTTCGGACCAGTACATCTACAACCGCCTGCTCAAAGAACGCATCATTTGGTTGGGTTCGGAGGTTCGCGATGACAACGCCAACCTGATCTGCTCGCAGCTGCTGCTGCTCTCGGCTGAGGATCCTGAAAAGGACATCTACCTTTACATCAACTCACCCGGTGGCTCGGTGACGGCCGGCATGGCCATCTACGACACCATGGAGTTCATCCCGAACGACGTCGTCACGGTCGCCACGGGCTTGGCCGCCTCCATGGGCCAGTTCCTGCTCTCCTCGGGCACCAAGGGCAAGCGCTACGCGACGCCCAACGCGCGCATCCTCATGCACCAGCCTTCAGGCGGCATTGGCGGAACGGCGTCGGACATCAAGATCCAGGCCGAACTGATCCTGCACATGAAGAAGGTCATGGCTGAACTGACAGCTGAGCAGACCGGTCAGAGTGTTGAGAAGATCCTCATCGACAACGACCGCGACAAGTGGTTCACGGCCGAGCAGGCCCTGGAGTACGGCTTCTTCGACAAGATCGCCCGCCACGCAGGAACCGTTGCCGGTGGCGGCGGAACCAACGCCAAGTAAAGCAAGCCAAAGAGAAACTTAGATTTCAGGAGCAACCGAAAATGACTTACAACTTTGGCAGCACAGCTTTTGGCCACACTGCCGGCAACCTGCCCTCCAGCCGCTACGTGCTCCCGCAGTTCGAGGAGCGCACACCCTACGGCTTCAAGCGCCAGGACCCGTACACCAAGCTTTTCGAGGACCGGATCATCTTCCTCGGTGTTCAGGTTGATGACGCATCGGCTGACGACGTCATGGCGCAGCTTCTGGTGTTGGAAGCCGATGACACCGACCGTGACATCACGCTCTACATCAACTCTCCCGGCGGATCGTTCACGGCCATGACGGCCATTTACGACACCATGCAGTTCATCCGCCCGGAAATCCAGACCGTCTGCCTGGGCCAGGCCGCCTCCGCGGCTGCCGTGCTGCTCGCAGCCGGCGCCCCCGGCAAGCGTTTGGCCCTGCCCAACGCCCGCGTGCTGATCCACCAGCCGGCACTGTCCGGCGGCCAGGGCGGCCAGGCGTCCGATCTGGAGATCCAGGCCAACGAGGTCATGCGCATGCGCGAATGGCTGGAGAACACCTTGGCTGACTTGTCCGGCCGCACGCCGGAGCAGGTCAGCAACGACATTGAGCGAGACAACATCCTCACGGCTGCCCAGGCCAAGGAATACGGCTTGATCGATGAAGTATTGGCGCCGCGCAAGATGAAGGCAGCAGCCATCACACGCTAGCTGACGTGGGGCAATCGCCGGGGCAGGGGACACGACATCCCCTTGTTCCGGCGTTTGCTTTCCGCGCAATGTCCATGGCGTGGATTAGAGTAGAACATAGCTTGCAGAACGTTTCCGGCACCGGCCGGAAATGAATAAAGTTTCAGAGATAACTTTCGCCCCGGCGGGTTATTCGCGGAAGGACACATCGATGGCCAGGATGGGCGAAAGCACTGATCTGCTGAAGTGTTCTTTTTGTGGAAAGAGCCAGAAGCAGGTTCGCAAACTCATTGCCGGCCCGGGCGTGTACATCTGCGACGAATGCATCGAACTGTGCAACGAGATTATTGATGAGGAATTGGCGGAAGTCGCCGATCTTGACGCCTTTGATCTGCCCAAGCCGCGGGAGATCTTTGACTTCCTGCAGGAGTACGTCATTGGCCAGGAGCCGGCCAAGCGCTCCCTCGCTGTTGCTGTCTACAACCACTACAAGCGCATTCAGTCCGGGCACGCGGTCAAGAGCACCACCATTTCCGCCGGCGTGCATGACGACGTTGAGATCGCTAAGTCCAACATCCTTTTGGTGGGCCCCACAGGATGTGGCAAAACCTACCTGGCGCAGACCCTGGCCCGGCGCCTGAACGTTCCGTTTGCCGTGGCCGACGCCACCGCTTTGACGGAGGCCGGGTATGTGGGCGAGGACGTGGAGAACATTCTGCTCAAGCTCATCCAGGCCGCCGATTTCGATGTGAAGAAGGCCGAACAGGGCATTATTTACATTGACGAGATTGACAAGATTTCGCGCAAGTCCGAGAACCCCTCCATCACCCGTGACGTTTCCGGTGAGGGCGTGCAGCAGGCGCTGCTGAAAATTCTTGAGGGCACGGTTGCCTCGGTGCCGCCGCAGGGCGGGCGCAAGCATCCGCATCAGGAATTCATCCAGATCGACACCACCAATGTGCTGTTCATTGTGGCTGGCGCGTTCGCCGGTTTGGAAGAAATCATCGGCTCACGCGCCGGCAAGAAGGGCATCGGCTTTGGTGCCCCGCTCAGTGCCCTCAAACAGACCGAGGCCAGCTACGCGGACGTCATGCCCGAGGACCTGCTCAAATTTGGTTTGATTCCGGAGTTCATTGGCCGCCTGCCGGTCATCACCACCGTCACCCAGCTGGACCGCACGGCCTTGATCCAGATCCTGACCGAGCCCAAGAACGCGCTGGTCAAGCAGTACCAAAAGATGTTCACGCTCGACGGCGTCGACCTTGAGTTTGACGACGAGGCACTGGCAGCCATTGCCGATCTGGCACTGGTGCGCGGCACCGGCGCCCGCGGCCTGCGCGCCATCTTGGAAGAAGTGCTCCAGCCGGTCATGTTTGACCTGCCCAGCCGTGAGGACATCGCCACAGTGGTGATCACAGCCGCCGTCGTGGGGAAAAAGGCCGAACCCACGCTGATCCCGCATGACGTGGCCGCCAAGCGCAGGAACAAGTCAGCCTAGAGCGCCTCCGCCCGCTGTGGAATAGACCCGCGGCCGTGCTGGTTGATTGATCTGTGGGCCCAGTGCCTTTTTTGGTTTTTTGAATCCATGACCCCAAGGAGATTTCACGTGTCCGACAACGTTGCAGCCACCCCTGAGAAGGCCGATTTTTGGTTTGACCCCGCCTGTCCCTATGCATGGGTGACCTCGCGTTGGATCGGCGAAGTGGAACAGGTACGCAATATCAGCGTTAACTGGCACGTCATGAGCCTTTCGGTGCTCAATGAAAACAACCAGGACCTGCCGGACATCTACAGGGAGCGCATGGACAAGGCGTGGGGCCCGGTCCGCGTGATCATTGCCGCAGTCAAGGATCATGGCCAGCAGGTCATCAAGCCCCTGTACGACGCCATGGGCACCCAGATCCACAACAACGGCAACACCGACATGGCTTTCGTCATCGCCAAAGCGCTGGCCGAGGTGGGCCTGCCCGCCGAACTGGCCACAGCAGCCACCACAGACGCCCACGATGTGGCACTGCGCGCCAGTCATGCCGAGGGCATCAGCAAGGTGGGCCAGGACGTGGGGACCCCTGTTGTGGCCTTCAAGGACACGGCGTTCTTTGGCCCCGTCATCACCCGCATCCCGCGCGGCGAAGAGGCTGGCAAGCTCTGGGATGCGACGCTCACCTTGGCGAGTTTCCCGTACTTCTTTGAGATCAAGCGCAGCCGCACCGAGGACCCCCAGTTCGGGTAGCGATCGTAACCGGGGCCGGGAGGAAATTACATCACAGTAATTTCTTCCCGGCCCTTGTTTTTGCCTTCGGGGCAGGCGCATACTGGTTCTTACCCAATCCGCCAAGGAAAGGGCTAATAGGTACCAAAAATTCAGTGACTGAACCGTCTGATAATGAGTCACCGTTTCGGCGGGAGACTCGCATAGGTTCATTGACACCGGTGACGCGGTGAAGAGTCCTGAAAGTTCATGGCACCCGTTAGACCGCTTATCGTCACAGAGCGGGATGAAAGTCGAAGCCCCACCGACGGCAACAAGCCGATGGGGCTTCCCCTTTGCCCAAAATCAACTTGTTCACCCACTCTTCACCGCAGCGTTTCGCCAAGGACCCTCGCCAGCAAGCCGCACGGGCCATGGTTAAGGCGTGAAGGTTGCAATAGTTGCTGAATCGTTCCTGCCGGAGATGAACGGGGTGACCCATTCACTATTGAAGATCCTGCAACACCTGGATGAGCGCGGTGACACCGTGCTGGTCATTGCCCCATCCACCTTGGCGGTCGCCCCTGACGTGGTGGAGGGTGCCCTGGTCAGGCGCTTGCCGGCAGTTCCGCTGGCGGGTTACCGGAACATCCGCATTGCCGTGGGCGGGGTTGCCCGCGTGCAATCACTCCTTGCCGAGTTCCGCCCGGATGTGGTGCACCTGGCCTCACCCTTTATCCTTGGCTGGCGTGCCGTGCGGGCGGCTTCCGCGCTCAACATCCCCACGGTGGCCGTTTACCAGACCGACGTCCCAGGCTATGCGGCCAAGTACGGCATGCCGTTTCTGGAAAATTGGGCGTGGCTGCGGGTGGAAAGGATCCACACTGCGGCAAGCAAAACCCTTGTCCCCTCCACGGACTCCATGAACAAGCTGCGCGGCCACGGCATCCCTCGCGTGGAGCTGTGGCGCAGGGGCGTAGACACTAAACGGTTCCACCCCTCCAAGCGCAGCGAGGACTTCCGCCGGAAAGTGGCCCCCCCGGGTAACAAGATCATTGGTTATGTGGGGCGGCTGGCCCTGGAGAAGCAAGTTGAGGACCTGGCCGTGCTCGCCAGTCTGCCCAACACCACAGTCGTCATCGTGGGTGAGGGGCCACGGCGCGAGGTACTTGAATCCGTGCTTCCCCGGGCGCACTTTACCGGTTTCCTTGGCGGAGAAGACCTCGCGGTGGCCATGGCCTCCTTCGATCTCTTTGTGCATCCGGGCGAGCTGGAAACTTTCTGCCAGACCATCCAGGAGGCCATGGCATCCGGCGTCCCGGTCATCGCCACGGGCAGGGGTGGTCCGGTTGATCTGGTGGACTCTTCCCGCACAGGCTGGCTTTACGCGCCGGGGAATCTAGGCCAGCTCAGGGACTACGCCGGGGACCTCATAGGTGACGACGCAAAGCGTGCAGCGTTTGGGGCAGCGGCCTTCGCACAGGTTCAGGGTCGCAGTTGGCCAGTGCTCTGTGAGCAGCTGATGGAGATTTACGGCCGGGCCATTGCAGACCACCCGCGGATCCCGGTCGTGCGCTCTTGAACCGTAGAGCGGCCCGGCGCCCGCCCGGGCGGTATGTGGCGCTAGGGGACTCGTTCACCGAAGGAGTGGGGGATGCCAGCAAGCACCTACCCAACGGGGTCAGGGGCTGGGCCGACCGTGTGGCCGAGGGGCTCGCGCGGGAAACGCCCGGCTGGGAGTACGCCAATCTGGCTATTCGCAGCAAGCGGCTGCGGCACATTGTTGCCGAGCAGCTGGAACCGGCTGTTGCCATGGCGCCTACCCTCATCACCCTCTATGGCGGAGGGAACGACGTGATGGATATGGGCACAAAGATCGCCAGCATCCTGGCCCTCTACGAGGATCTTGTGGCGGAACTGGCACGGACGGGTGCCACGTTACTGCTCTTCACCGGATACGACGTGGAGGTCTCGCCGCTCCTTGGACCACTGCGCCGCAAGAACCACGCCTACAACGCCGGTGTCCGTCGCATCGCCACACAATATGGCGCAGTGCTGGTGGACTATGCGGAGTTTGGTGCCTACGCCAATCCGCACATGTGGGCGCCGGACAGGCTCCACATGTCTAAGGCAGGGCACAAGTACCTGGCCGCCCAGATACTGGAATTGTTGGAGGTGCCCCACTCCATCGTGCCCCAACACACGCTGCGGGCACCGCGCGGGGTCAGGGCGTGGACACGGGAGCAGCACGTCTGGGTCACCGAATGGGTGCTGCCCCTGTTTGGCCGCAAATTGCGGGGCACCACGCTGGGTGACGAGCTGAGCCCCCGCTGGCCGGAGCCGGTGCGGGTGCCACCCAAGAAGGGCCTGAAAAAGTTGGCCAGCGCCCCCTTAAGCAACTGACCCGCAGAAAACGCCGAAAACCGCACCAAAAGCGCGTATTTTCGCCGTTTTCTGCGGGTCAGTTGAAGAGGGGGTTACGCCTGTACGGGCTCCTCGGCCGGCGCCAACTCCACATCGCTCACAGTGAGTTCGTCCTCGCCCACGGCAATCGTGATCTCCAGCGCGTTGGAGGCGGCCTTCAAGTCGCCCAAGCCGGCCGTCAGCTGCGCGGCCTGGACCTCGCGGGCTGTGACGGTGGCGCGGAGCACCTGGGTGCGCTGCTTAACCTTGGCCTCGGACTTGGCCTTGCGGATGCCGCTCAACGCGTCACCCACGGTGGCCAGCAAGGTGGTGTCGCCGTCGAGCATTTCAACGGCAACCGGCCACGCGGCACGGTGCACCGAATCGGTGCGCCACCAGCTCCACACTTCCTCCGTCGCGAACGGCAGGAATGGCGCGAACAGGCGCAGCAGGGAATCCAGCGTGGTGGCCAGGGCAGCCAAAACGGAAGCCTGTCCGGCGTCGCCCGCGGCACCGTAGGCACGGTCCTTGATGAGCTCAACGTAGTCGTCGGTGAAGTGCCAGAAGAAGCTTTCGCTGAGCTGCAGGGCCCGGGCGTAGTCGTACTTCTCAAACGCTGCCGTGGACGCGCGAACGACCTCGGCGAGTTGGGCCAGCAGGGCGCGGTCCAGCGGGTTGCTGAGCACGGCCGAATCGGCGGTGAGCACGTTCGCCTCGGTGGCGCCAAGGTTCAGCACAAACTTGGAGGCGTTCAGGAGCTTGATCGCCAGGCGGCGGCCAATCTTCATCTGCGCAATCTCATAGGCGGTGTCGGCGCCGAGCTTGGCGGAGGCGGCCCAGTAACGGACGGCGTCGGCACCAAAGTCGTTGAGCACGTCGGTGGGAACCACCACGTTGCCCTTTGACTTGGACATCTTCTTGCGGTCCGGGTCAAGGATCCAGCCGGAGATGGCGGCATGCTTCCATGGGGCGGTGCCCTGCAGGGCATCGGCGCGCACGGCGGAGGAGAACAACCAGGTGCGG
The DNA here is from genome assembly GCF_054510895.1 of Arthrobacter sp. HLT1-20. Taxonomy (NCBI): domain Bacteria; kingdom Bacillati; phylum Actinomycetota; class Actinomycetes; order Micrococcales; family Micrococcaceae; genus Arthrobacter; species Arthrobacter sp. HLT1-20. The sequence goes on from NZ_JBTNDR010000019.1 coordinate 68,013, forward strand.
ATGATGTCGTGGCCCTGGGGACGCAGGTCGAAGGGGTAGACCTTGCTGAACAGGTCCTCGTCAACGCCCCAACCGCCTACAATCTGCGGTGTCAGGGAGGACGTTGCCCAAGTGTCCAGCACGTCGGCGTCGCCAACAAAGCCGCCGACAACGTTGCGCTGTTCCTCGGTGTAGCCCGGAGCCGCATCTGCCGCAGGATCAACCGGGAGCATCTCGGTGGTGGGCAGGATCGGGTGGTCGTAGTCCGGGTTGGCGTCCGCGTCCAGCGGGTACCAAACGGGCACCGGCACGCCGAAGAAGCGCTGGCGTGAAACGAGCCAGTCGCCGTTCAAGCCGGAGATCCAGTTGTCGTAGCGCGAGCGCATGAACGCCGGGTGAAACTCAATGTCCTTGCCGCGGTTGATGAGGCGTTCGCGGCGGTCCTCGTCGCGGCCACCGTTGCGGATGTACCACTGGCGGGAGGAGACGATCTCCAGGGGCTTGTCGCCCTTTTCGAAGAAGTTCACGGGGTGCATGATCTTCTTGATCTCGCCGTCGAGCAGATCTGCTTCGGTCAGCATTTCCACAACGCTTTCCTTGGCGCTGAAGACTGTCTTGCCGGCAATCTTGGCGTAGTTCTCGCGGCCTTCCTCTGTGGTGATCCACTCGGGGGTGTCGCCCAGGATGCGGCCGTCACGGCCCACGATGGCGCGGGTGGGCAGCTGCAGTTCGCGCCACCAGATGACGTCGGTGAGGTCACCGAAGGTGCACACCATGGCGATGCCTGAGCCCTTGTCGGCCTTGGCCAGGGCGTGCGGGCGAACCTCAACCTTAACACCGAACAAGGGCGAGGTGACCTTCTTGCCGAAGAGCGGCTTGTAACGTTCGTCGTCCGGGTTGGCCACCAATGCGGAGCAGGCGGCCAGCAGTTCCGGGCGCGTGGTCTCAATGTAAATCTTGGTGCCGTCTTCGGCGTAGAACGGGTAGCGGTAGTACGCGCCGGGCATTTCGCGGTCTTCCAGCTCCGCCTGGGCAACAGCGGTGCGGAAAGTGACATCCCACAGGGTGGGCGCTTCTGCCATGTACGCATCGCCCGCGGTCAGGTTCTCCAGGAACCCGCGCTGGGAGACGGCACGTGAGTGGTCGTCGATGGTCCGGTAGGTCAGGTCCCAGTCAACGGAAAGGCCCAAGGTCTGGAACAGGTGCTCAAAGACCTTCTCGTCCTCAACAGCCAGCTCTTCACACAGTTCAATGAAGTTCCTGCGTGAGATGACGTCGAAGTCGCGCTGGTTCTTGGCGGGGGTCGCCGGTGCGCGGTAGTCGGCGTCGTAAGTGATCTTCGGGTCGCAACGGACACCGTAGTAGTTCTGCACGCGGCGCTCGGTGGGCAGGCCGTTGTCATCCCAACCCATGGGGTAGAAGACGTTCTTGCCGTTCATGCGCTGGAAACGGGCCAGCACGTCGGTCTGCGTGTAGGAGAACATGTGTCCCACGTGCAAGGATCCTGAGGCCGTGGGCGGGGGAGTGTCAATGGAGTACACCTGCTCACGGGTGGTCTCGCGGTTGAACTTGTAGGTGCCCTCGTCCAGCCAGCGCCTGGTCAGAGACTCCTCGAGTCCCTCCAAAACGGGCTTGTCGGGAACGTTGCTTGTGGTGGGTGCGGGCGTGTCTGTGCCCGGAATGATTTCAGCCATGCGGCAATTCTTTCATGACTTGCCGCAGAAGCAGGATTCTGGCGGACAATGGAGACCGTGAGAATTCCTGAGAGCACGCAGCAACAGTGGCACAAGGCTGACTTGTTGTGGGCAGATGCTGTCCCGGAGCCAGAAAGTGCCGACTATGCCGCGCATCGGCTGACACTGGGTGGCCGGTCCGCGGTTTTCCGTGTTGCCAAGACCACCCCCACCAAGGTTGGGCAGTTCGTCACCCTGTGGCAGCGCTCCGTTGCAGGTCCCATCCGTCCCTTTGACATGGACGACGGCGTTTCCCTGTTCATCATTCAGGTCGCCTCAGGTGCGGGGCTGGGTCAGTTCGTGTTCCCCCTTGCTGCGCTCGCTCACCATGGCGTGGTGTCAGTGGACGGAAAAGGTGGCAAACGTGCCCTGCGTGTCTATGCACCGGATGTTGTGACCGCCAGTGCCCAGGCCCGTCGCACCCAGAAATGGCAGTGCGAGTACTTTCTGCCGCACGATGCCAGCGTGGAGTGGGTCAGGGAGCTGTACTCGGCCTGAAACGCTGCGCCTGCGCACCGTTCCGCCCGGATGTGGCGCCACTTTGACACTGGCCCTCTACGTCAGGCTGGTTGTGAGTCATTCATTTCTTTTGATTGAAGGAGCCAACCATGTCATCAATTACGCAAGGTTATACAAGGGACGAGATTCGTGGGTTGGTCCA